>DAINOB010000290.1:0-2960 GCA_036735585.1 Cytophagales bacterium
CCATAGCATCTCTAAGTAAGATAAAGGGGGAGCTTCCAATCTTTAAATCCCCAATAACCACCCCCAAAATCATTGAAGCCAAAAACGCCTGAACCAGCGCAAAGATGATCATCACGGGTGCCTGCCAAGTGCGATTGGTATATATGATGATCAGACCCAAAACTGCATTCCAAAACAACCAAAGCAAGAAAGAACCCTCTTGTCCTTCCCAGAAACAGGAGATCATGTAGTGAGTAGGCAGGTTTAAGGAGGAATGACTCCAAGCATAGTGATACTCGAAATAGTGGTTATAAATGATGTAAAACAAACTCCCAACTACCCCAATCAATGAAAGGCTGTGCACCCAATAAGAAACTCGGGCAAATCGAGCCCATTGTAGCTTTTCTTCCTGCTCCTTTCTGGTGGATATAAAGTATGCTACAGCAGAAAGAAGGGCAAAAACGAAAGAAGCAATAATGAGAAAATGCCCGATGTGACCGGGCATCAAGTGTATTTCATTCATGTAGAAGAGTAAGAAAAGCTTGGTTCAAATTTTTATTTCATTTTCCTGATACTTTGACGGGCACTTCATCAAAATTTTGTCTGCTTTGAAGACTTCACCTTGCATGCTGCCAATCACCACCACTTGTTCCGATCGCTCGAAATCAGGTGGCATAGGTTCGTTATAAATTACGGTTCGCACCTCGCTATTTTGGTCTAGCATATCAAATGAAAATGCCAGTTTATCTGATTTATCAAGGCCTATAATCATACCCTGTTCGTCTCGTGTAAGCTGACCTACTACATGCACCTTTTCGTCCATGCTTTGAGCTTCTTTGAAGGTAACGTAAACAGAAGCATCTCCGGCTGTAGAAGCTATGACAAAGATGGCTATGCCTATAACCAAAATGATGATAACATGTATTTTTTTCATTTACTCGAGTCTTGTTTTAGGCTTTTTTCTAACTTATTTAACCTTCTCTCTAAAGCCAGTAATAGGATCAAAATGCCTGCCATGATGATGATGAGAACGCCCACTACAACATATATTTTGCCTTCCTTTCTGAAGGTGTCAGCCATAGGCACTTCATCAGTTGCCATAGAAACAAAAGGCAACATAACCGATAGTAGAATTACAATAAGTTTTGATAATAAGTTTCGCTTCATGCTATTTCTCTAGGAGCATTTCCTCCAGTTTCTTAATTCTAATTTTCACAGAGGCTAACCACCAACCAAGCAAGGCCCAAGCAATGACGGCTGGATAAAAAACCAGTCTCATTCTGCTATCCAAATCGTAGGAATTGAAGCCCGGGTTGCCTCCATTGCCAGGATGAAGGGAGTCTGTAAGTCTTGGGATGATAAAGATCAGCGGTATAAACAAGCAAAATGCAAGTATGTTGTAAACTGCACTTATTCTGGCTCTGCTGGATTCATCCTGAAAGGACCCTCTTAAAAGTACATAGGCCAAATAAATCAATAGGCCAATAGCTGCTGCATTCTGTTTTGGATCATTGCTCCAGTACTCACCCCAGGTATACTTTGCCCACAACATGCCCGTGACAATACCCAAAACACCAAAACCGATAGCTACCAAGGCAGACTCCGATGCGATACGATCGTGATGTAGTTGATTTTTGTAAAGAAACATTAAGGAATGATATGCTGATACAAGCAAGAGAATGATCATTCCGAACCACATGGGAACATGAAAGTATAAATTTCGAATGCTCTCGTTGAGTATAGGAAGCCTTGGAACTTCCATAAGAATGCCTCCTACCAGGGTATACATCAGCAAAAGAATACATAACCATTTCCACCAACTCAACCTCATAAAGCGATAGATTATCTGCGCCAAAGGTACACAAATAGGGCCATACTCAGTGTAAAAGCAATAGCATTCAAGGCCCAAAGTTGTCTCATTTCATCCAGTAAGAAGCTTGAGTCAAGTGACTGAATTAATACCAAGGAAGCCTTAATCACCAGTACCAACTGTGGAATCAATAAAGGCAAACCCAACACAGCCAACAAGGTAGCAGATTGGTCAGCACGAGAAGCAATGGCAGATATCAAGGTGAGTGTAATGGCTACACCGATCACCCCACTGAAAGTAACCCATAAAAACAATCCAAACGATTGAATCTCAGGAGCATTTAACAAGAGCATAAAAACACCGAGAGCAATACAAGCAAGAAAAGCTTGCACTCCTATATTGATAATTATTTTGGATAGGATCACAACCCAAGACCCATACAATTGATAACTGAAGTAGAACAAGCCTTTTTCTTCAGATGCAAAGGATCGAATGACAGTGGCCAAACCAGAAAAAAGAACCACCAGCCAATACAGCACCAACCAAGTAACGGGGCTTATGGAAACCTTGCCAGCCAACAAGGCTATATAGATCAAATATCCAGAAGAAAGGACGTATAGAAGCGATGCAGCCAGACTATTCCATTGCCGAAATTCGGTACGCAGTTCATGTGCAAGACAATGAAAAAGAGGCTTTATTGTGTTTGTCAATTCGAAATACCTTGCTTAAGGATTTACCCTGAAAATACTTCCTACAGTAGTTCTGCTTCGATATTCTAGGACATTGCCAGAAATGGTATAGTTCCAAGTAGTTCCAGACTGAGGTCTTAGGACTAGGCTGTCAGGCCGTAGCACGATGCCTTCTTGATTAAATGATATGTTGTTTCTGCGTGTATCCACCACATAGGTACCAAACACACTGTCGGTAAGGATAGTATCTTGCCCTTGACCTTTTCTTAAATACTTAACCCCATATCGTGAATCGGCTTGAAAATGGTAGCGATTGTTATCGTCTGTCCAGACACCTACTACACTAGGATCAACGCCTGTGTTATCTCCGCACCCTTGTGCAAGGATTGATAAAAAAAGTAGGAGTATGATATACTTTCTAATCATTGATTTCTAAAAAAGAATGCCCAGTGATGGTGCTACAAAACCCGATAAAAATATAG
>DAINOB010000291.1:0-2942 GCA_036735585.1 Cytophagales bacterium
ACCATCAAAAATCCATAGTACATTTCTTCAAATATGGTACCTATCCATATAGCTGCCCCGATACTAAACACAAACAAGAACAATGAGACAATAAGGATAAGACTAATCCTGAATACCAACTGGGTAACCATAGCTGAAGAGGTATCTATGGCCTTAAGTTGCTCCAGTTCTATGCTCCTCTTCCCAAAAGACTCGATGCGGGCATACAATTTCTTGAAAGAGATATCATTTGATGTCATTTTCACAAGCTTTCTCCCAGTATAGTGATTCCTTCCTCTGCCTCTGTTAGTTCGGTTTTGTGCGCCTCTTTTCCCCCTTTAGCGCATACATCAAACTGTTGAGCCATCTCACCAATAAATTGGTTGAATTTTATTTCCCAGGCCACAGCAAAGGAATTTCCTATTGCAGTTAGCTTTTTGTTAGCTAAGATCCCTTTTCGAGGTGCATATAATAACCCCAAGGTGACTCCTACAGCTGCTCCAGCCAAAACGCCAATCAACACTTTTCCTGAATCCATACACCTTTATTTATCGATACTACTAGCAGTATTACAAAGGTCAATAGGAATAAAAATCTCAGTTTATGGATTTGTGTCTAAGTGTTGCATCATTCACACATGCGTCACTCGCTATCTAATCCTCATTCTAAATAGGATTTCATCTATTTTGTCCGCACTAAGCGATACAGAATGATTTTCCACTTTTAAGTAGCCTCCGTCAGTTTTCACGTAGCTGCCAATATGAGTTAGGTTGACCATGAACGATTTGTGACAGCGAATGAAGTCAGGCTCCTCAGAAAGCGCTTCTTCAAAATATTTTAGGTTTCGACTGCTGATCACTTGCTCTTGGGCTAAAAAGACCTCTGTGTATGCCCCTGCTGCTTTTAAGAAAAGTATCTGAGCAAGAGGAATAAAACGTATTTCGCTTACCGTATGAACTGCCAATTTGCCAAGGCTTTGCGAGGCAAGATTGTAGCGCAAGGCAGGGAGTACATTTACTATTTTACTCTTTTCAGCTTTGGATACTGCTTCAATAAGGGCAGAAGATTCTAAGGGTTTGAGCAGATAATCTACTGCCGAAAGTTTGAACGCACGGATCGCATATTGATGATAGGCAGTCACAAAGATGATTTTAAAGTCAACTTCCTCCTCTTCAAAGAAATCAAGCAAATCCAGACCGCTGTGTCCTGGCATTTCGATATCTAGGAACACGATATCAGGCTTTTGCTTGCGAATAGCCTTAACACCATTGGGTAAATCTGCGGCCTCTGCAGCCACCGCTACATGGGGGCAATAAAGGGCCAACATACTCACCAGTAAGGACCGAGCCATATTTTCATCATCAATTATAACGGCAGTACTAGGCATAAGGGAATAGGGGTAGTGGTAAGGTTATCTTCACCAAGGTTCCGACTGGACGGTATTGATCGTCTATTTTATCTGTTATATCCACTGTGAGGGGATTCTTGCGCCCTGCGTTGAGTACCGATAATCTTCGATCGGTAGCCTGGGTAGCAAATGATCGATGCTCAGGTGCTCTTTGTTGACGAAGTTCCATTGCTTTTTTGCGCCCTACACCATTGTCATTGATCAATACTATGAGGTTTTGATCTTGTGTTTTGAATACAATCTCTATGATTTTTTCTCCTTTGGCATGGAGCAGTCCGTGTTTCACTGCATTCTCCACATAGGGTTGAATAAGCATGGCAGGCACCAAAATCAATTCTGGAGTGATTGAATTTTCGACCGTTATTGAAAAATTAAAATCCTCATTGAAGCGCATTTTTTCCAATTCCAAGTAAAGGGTAAGTGCTGTAATCTCCTCACTAAGTGGGTGTTTTTCCACTGCCGATTGTTCCAGTATCATTCGGGTTAGTTTGCTGAACTTGGCCAGATAGTTAGCAGCCTGATGCTTATCATTCTGAAAGATGTATGCTTGAATCGTATTGAGGGCATTAAAAAAGAAATGTGGGTTCATCTGTGAGCGCAGGGCTGTGAGGGTGGAGTGGCTCAGCTCTTTTTCCAGGGCGATCTTTTCGGTAAGGGCTTTGTTTTTCTCTTTGAAGCGATTGAGCTGCAGTTGGAAGTATCCAAATACAATGAACACCAGGCTGAACAGGCTGAGGACGAGCACCTCTGTACGTTGCCAGAAAGGCTTTTGAATGCGGATCTCGGGGCTTTCATAGAGGATAGTGGCACCATTGGCATCGTAGGAAAAGCGGAGCGTGTAGTTGCCTGGTGCCAGAGCTGCCAGCCTTAGCGTACGGCTTTGAGGAGGTGCCTTGCTCCAAGGCTGAGCATTGAGTGAATAGTACAAAGCCGGATCGGCAGCGAGGCCATAGCTCAACAGGGCATACAGGAACTCGAGTGTGTTTTCTGAGTAATCCAACGTAGAAGGTTTATCCTTATCCAGTGCTCTGCTGTTGGATAGAATGGCCTCAAGCAGGAAGGTAGGCTTGGCCAGTGATTTGGTAGGGCTGCTTAGCGAAACGATTGTGACCCCATTGCGGTCGAGTAAAAGCACCCTGTCCTTTTCTAGCAGCAGTGCTGAAATGTCTTCTGCAGGTCTGTACAAGGAGAAGGATTGAATTTTTACTTCTTTTTTCACTTCATCCTCTTGTAGGATATAGAGTTGATCGGTGCTTAGCATGGCCAGTTTATTTTGGTAAGTGGTCATTTTTAATGCAGGCAAATGGCCCAACCCCCAGCGTTGGTCAGGAATTGCATGAAGACCCTGTATGCGATACCGATTTCCCAAAGTGCTTACCGCCAAAAGTTCTCCCTGGAATACATGAAGTTCCTTGCAAACGAGTGCCTGTCCCTTGGCCAAAATAGGTTGAAAGTTGCCGGAATGGTAAGCCAGCAATGCGGCACTTGTGGCATAGTATAGGGTGTCTTGTCGTACTGCCACCGCCTTGCCACGTACCTCATACAAGAGTGAAGT
>DAINOB010000292.1:0-2928 GCA_036735585.1 Cytophagales bacterium
CATCCATGTAGCTCACATATTCATTGTAAAAACCTTCCATAAGGTCATAATCGCCTTTGTACACCGCTTTTAATGCAGGAATTGAGGTCATTTTCATAATTGCAAATTGACCATTTATGCTTTCAGGTAAGGTTTCTACAGGGTAGGCTAGTGAAACATTGATTGCCTCCTCTGACCATGACTTATAAATCGCCATAGGTGCTCCTGTCACTTTTAAGCCACTCATCGATATAAATCTCTCTAGCTCTATAAAGGAGGCTGAAGTAACTGCAATGATTGAATCCATATTTGTTTCCCTCTCTACATAAATGAGATTCATCTCCGGAAGCTGTACTTCTTCGGCTGAAAATTGTAACGCTTTTTCCAATCTTTCTTTGATTCGCATTAACCCTTTATCAAAGTCTTTTCCAATTTCCCCATTCATGTCTGTCATCAAAAGCAAAAGGTTCATCGGTCTACTCATCTCGCCTTTCATGCCCCAAGACACCTTTATTCCATTTTGTTGTGGAGCCATATCCATCCAGCTTTGGGCGGTACTTTCAAAGGGTTCAGTGAAAATCAAATCATAAGCAATACGCTGATTATTGATTACTTCAGTTTTTACCATTTTCCCGGCACCGGCTGCCTCATTGCCTTTCCAATGATAAATTGATCCTACTGTGCCATCTTCACCTTCTATTCGCACCACCATGGCCGAGTCAAGATCACTCCAAGGCGACCACTCTGCAAACTCAGACCAGCGATTGATGCTTGAAAAAACTCGCTCCTCTGAGGATTGAATAACTACGCTTCTTTCTACTCCATACTCAATGGGTGTAGCAAATGACACAATCATTAACAGTACAATGATTGATAGCAAGCCAAGGCCTATCCATTTTAAGATTTTCATGGTTTTTATTTAGTTGGTTTATGAGTTCAAATATGTGATTCACTGTGAATTATTACAAGCGATTTCTTCGATCAACTGAAAGATTGATTTGGCTTTCGTCAAACATTCATCGTATTCACTGTGCGGATCAGAATCAATAGTGATAGCGCTACCTGCCATAAATCGTATGGATCCAGTGCTCGCATCATAGAAAATACTTCTTATTACTACATTAAAATCAAAAGTTCCATCTGGAAGCTTATATCCGATAGAGCCTGAAAACAGGCTTCTCTCGGCAGATTCTAAAGATTCGATCACATTCATCGCACTAATTTTAGGAGCTCCGGTCATACTTCCCATGGGAAAGGATTTTAGCAATACCGTCATAGGATCAACAGCAGCCTCAGGAATTCCTGAAACAGTAGATATCATGTGGTATAATTGAGGAAACTCATAAACACCGAATAGCTCAGGCACTTTCACACTCCCTGGAATGCAGTATTTATTCAGATCGTTTCTTGATAGATCAACGATCATCATATTTTCTGCCAATTCTTTTTCACTGGTTTTTAAGATTTTACTGGCTTCTTCGTAAGAAACACCTTCAGATTTTCTTACCGTTCCTTTGATAGGCTTAGTGATCAGGTGATTCCCATCATACTGCATATACAACTCAGGAGATGCACAGATGATGTACTGTTGATCCCACCTTACCAATGATGAAAAAGGCATAGGGGACAATTCAGAGAGTCGATTATATGCCTTAATGGGGTCAAACCCTTGAATTTTTGCCTCAAAAAAGAGACAGTAATTGAGTTCATATACAGTTCCCTCTCTGATCAAATGTTGTATATGCTCCAGCTTCTTGATATACAGTTCTTTGGATTCGAGTGCTTGAGGCTTTTGAAGAACTTTAAAAGTTTCAACTTCTTTCTTGTTAATTGGAAACTCTGATCCTGAAAATTCGTGCTCAGATTTCCAATGTCCTTTTTTTGATGATGAAAATAAAACTTCTGGTTTAATGCTTCCAATCCAAGGAATAGCATTAAAAGTCGGCAAATACAGCTCTAGCGATTCTAGTGCTTTTCTAAACTCATAGCTTATGAAATAAAAAAGAGGAATTGCCGCATCCTGCTTTTGTTCTTCAATCAAACTTTCCCATTCAGCGTGATTTTCTTCGTCTACCACAAGAGCAGGTTGCATCGATCCGCCTGCTATATTTTTAAAGCCTTTGTAGCTGGGGTGCATCAAATGGTCTTCGAATACAAAAAAATAAGGGAATTTGGAAAGCAATTGTAAGCATTGCTCTGAAGAAGTATACTGCACATTTTGGGGCATAGAGGAACGTAAGTACTTAATTATTAGTTAAAGTGGATGAGAATGTATAGGTATGATTAAAATGAATACCTCCTTCTCAGAGCTTAAATTTCTTAACTTAGCGTTTTGTTTGTTATCTCTAACTACAGTTTTCATTTAATGTCAAATCTTCAGAAAGTAAAATTCAATCCTAAATCTAGTTCAGAATTTTTCCCAACCGTAAGAAAAAGAGTTGATCAATACTTTAAAGATCGCAATATCTCTAAGCATGCAAATGCTCAGATGGTTCTAAAGACAGTGTTCTTTCTAGGTCTATTGGCTTTAAGTTATGTTTTGTTGTTGTTTGGAAACCTTTCCTACTCAGGACTTATCCTATGGGCAATGATTATGGGAGCTACCACTGCATTTATTGGTTTCAATGTATGTCATGATGCTATTCATGGCTCATACTCATCAAACAGCCATGTAAACAATGTATTGAGCAATGTTTTTAATTTTATAGGAGCCAATGCATACGTATGGAGCATTACACATAATGTGGTGCACCATACCTATACCAATATCCCAGAGCATGACGAAGACTTAGATGTTGCTCCAGGTTTGGTAAGACTCTCTCCACATGAGCCGCACAAGCCCATTCAAAAATTCCAACAGTTCTACGCATTCTTTTTATACTCATTTGCCTCACTATCGTGGGTGTTTAGAAAAGATTTCAAAAAATTCTTTGCTCCAAATGTAGGTCC
>DAINOB010000293.1:0-2889 GCA_036735585.1 Cytophagales bacterium
GTGTCTTTGCTGATAAACTTATAGGTCACTACAGTTTTATTTTGCCCTATGCGATGTGCTCGATCTATGGCTTGCGCCTCACTGGCAGGGTTCCACCAAGGATCCATGATAAATACATATTCAGCCGCAGTAAGGTTGAGCCCAACACCCCCAGCTTTTAAAGACATCAGGAACACACATGCGCCCTTTGATTTCTGAAACTCATTTACCAATTCCATGCGATTGTGTGTACTGCCATCCAAATAGAGGTAGCGGATATTTCTGATTTCTAACTCCTTTTTGATCAACTGCAAATGTTTCACATACTGGCTGAAAACCAATATCTTATGGTCATTCTGTAAAATGCTTTCGATCTTATGCATCGCATCTTCTAGTTTACCTGATCCATCAGTATAATCAGGTTGCACCATGGAAGGGTGATTGGCCAATTGCCTCAACATAGATAGCCCTTGCAGTAGAAATATCTGACTGTTTCGGAGACCTGTTTCCTCTATTCGCTTCATCAATTCATTTCTAAAAAAAGATTTGGCTTTGTCATAGGCCTCCGCTTGCTCCGCACTCATGGTACAGAAACTAAGGTTTTCAATCTTTTCTGGAAGCTCTTTCGCCACTTGTGATTTGTGCCTTCTTAGAATAAAAGGCTTAATTAATGTTTGCAACCTTAAAAGTGTCGCCTGATCTTTTTTCTTCTCAATCGGTGATTGAAAGTGTTTTTTGAAGAAAGTAGCATTCCCCAAAAGGCCTGGATTGATAAAGTTCATTTGTGACCATATATCCAGCACAGTGTTCTCAATTGGAGTGCCGGTAAGTATGAGTTTATGCTCTGCACTCAATAAACGAACAGCTTGTGCAGTCCCAGATGTAGGATTCTTAATAGCCTGAGATTCATCAAGAATGATGTAATGAAAATGATACTTGCTCAGCCATGCGATATCCATGCGCACCAATCCATAGGAGGTGATGATGAGATCATAATGATCAAAATACAATGTAGACTTCTCGCGGGTGCTCCCTGTATGCACGAGCAATTTGAGGGAAGGTGTAAACTTTTTGGCTTCGGCTTCCCAGTTGTAAATCAAGGAAGTAGGCATGACCAAAAGACTTGCTTTCTTCTTCTTCCCCGAACTAGCATCGGCCAGAAGAGCGAGTGTCTGTATGGTTTTACCCAAACCCATATCATCCGCCAGACATCCTCCAAGTCTGTAGTTTTTGAGAAATTGCATCCAATTGTACCCTGCTTTTTGGTAGGGTCTTAAAGTACCTTTAAAAGTTTCAGGAATAGGCACATCTTCTATTTCGTCAAAATTTCTAAGCCCCTCCAGCTTTCGAACCATGCTTACCCTTGCCAGTTCCCCTGTTTGTAAATGATGTACCACTGCGAAATGATGCTTTTTGAGTACCAACTGCCCATCCTGAATCTGACTAAAAGATGCAAGTTCTAAATAGTGGGTAAACCAAGCTTCTGGAATGTAGGCTATACTGCCATCTGGAAGTGTAAACTCCTTCTGTCCTGATAAGATGTATTCCCTTAACTTGATGAAAGGAATTTCAAATGACCCAAAGCGTACCACTACTTTGATGTCAAACCAATCGTTCCCCTCTTCAATACTCACTTCTACAGACCGCTCACCGAGGTAAAACTTGCGCGTATCAGTGGCACTTTGTTGGACTTCAATGCCTAGGGATTTCAACTTTTCACCGGACTCACTAAGCCACGATATGCCCTCATACATACCCATATTTGCCTTGCCATGCTTCATAAACAAACCATGTCTACGAAGATGTTCCAGCTGCTGCCTTTCCCATTGAGTAGCACGCTTCACTTTATAGAAAGTGATGTCATCATCCTTCTTCTCCATTTTCACATAACTAGGTGTCATGGTATTGGCATGAAAGGAAAAGTCATTGTAGCGGTATTGCAATTCAAACAATAAACTACTGTTTGATTTTCGGAAAGTATGCTCGCCCTCTTCCTCCGCAAACAAAGCCTCCTGCCTTCCGGCATCTATCCCTGAGTACTGAAGAACAGCAATAGGATCACCGCCAGATTGCTTGATTTCAAATCCTTTGGCGTGAACATCAAATCCTGCAATGATCTGTGAGACAAACTTTTTGTAATACTCATCTTCCATCTTTTTGGGGATGGAAACAAATCGCTTTTGTGAGAATGGTTTTAGTTTATTCCCTTCTATTTCTTGTTCAAAATGATACAATATACCATCGCAAAGCAGCCATGCAGGTCGATTACAGATTACAGCTGACCCTTTACCAGCAAAATCTAGCTTTTCACCTTTGTACTTGATGGTGGGGAAGTAGTGCGTATTGTCTTCATTGCGCATGAAATGAAAAAGTACCGATGCCTTTTCTTCTGCTAGAAATATTCTTTTGTAGGTAGGCTCACCGTCAGTACCTGTTTCAAAGACAAATTTGCCCCCCAGCGACCCTAAAACTTTTGCTTTAAGGCCCTGAACATAGTTTTCAATTGTTTCTTGCAGGATTTTATCTCCCTTTTGCTTGTCATAAACTTTAATCAGGAAAGTCTTAGCTTCTGTTTTCTTGCCCGAAAATTTTCTACAGATTTCATCTTGCTGCATTTGGTCAATCCAGCGAATGATTTCATAATCCCGCTCATCGAGTCCACTGGCAAATTCTTCAGCATTTTTATAGCTAATATTTTGATGTTTGAGTGTAAGCTTCCCTGCCTCATTGCATTGCACCAAATAGCTTTCAAATAGATATCCCAGGTATTCATGAGAATAGATTGAATAAATGATTTGAAACGGTTCGTGCGGTGATACTTTCATTCAGGGATTAAAAAAAGGACTCACAATATAGGGCCTGCAATCCATACCAAAAAAGTGAATGATGTTAAGCTTTTGTAAAGTTTCA
>DAINOB010000294.1:0-2877 GCA_036735585.1 Cytophagales bacterium
AGGGGAGTGCGCTGCGGAATCATCCTTATTTATTGCACGTTAATGTGTCTGATGATTTTGCCTACGCAGGTGAGACTTCTTATACCATCAAAATTTATGTAACCGATGGTGGTTTTGCCCAAGTTGGCCCTGACATCACGGTATGCAATGGCGCTCCCACACCTTTGACTGCACTGGGTGGCTTGCCAGGGGCTACTTATCAGTGGTGGCCCTCCTCGGGACTGAGCAGCAGTACTGTTCAAAGCCCGCTATACACACCTGCGGCCAATCCTCCTGATTCAGTGACTTTTTCCGTAAGAATCACACAACCTAGTGGATGCGTTTCTGAAAAGAAGCTCACCGTGTTTCACAGAGATAGTCTCTCTTTACTTATAAATGATGGTGCAGATACGCTTATCAAATGTCCTGGGATTGATTTACAACTAAGTGCTGTAGGTGCCACGCAATATAGTTGGACACCTACCGCAGGGTTATCAGATCCCACAATAGCAAATCCTATAGCCAATCCATTGCAGAATACACTGTATACAGTGACAGGTGCATCGGGTAGTTGTATTGCTTCAGCCTCAGTAATGGTTGTAGTTGATTCTTTGATTCAGCCAGTAGTGCCTAATTCTATGGGGATGTGTGAAGGCGCATCTGCTCAACTAACGGCAAGCGGAGCAACTGAGTATTCATGGAGTCCTTTAACAAATATTTCAGGGGCCAATTCCTGTTGCCCTACCATCAATCCATCTGTTTCTACTTCTTATGTGTTGAGGTCTAGTAGTGTTGGTGGGTGCACTTACTATGACACTGTTCATGTGAAAGTGGGACCCAATGTAGCGCCACGATTAACCATGCCCTCTGTTTTAGAATTCTGTGCTGGAGATTCTATTTCAATCAAAAACAACTTGATGATGAGCATGCCTATTGCGCATCCTGCCGCTTTGAGCTGCGGATCATCTATAGATGAATTAATCCTTAACAGTTCTACTACCACCACCATGGTAGGTAATACCACTGGGATTGAGCCATCAGATTTTCTATTTACCAAAACACAGCAGTTTAATGGAGCCTACCAGCATATTTTGATTAAAGCTGCAGATCTTCAGCAGAGTGGCTTAAAATCAGGATTTATAAAAAAGATATCCTTTATTGTCTTAGACAAAACCAGCGGGTTTGATACAGTACTTCTCAACTTATCAATGAAATGCAAACCTGCCAACCATTCATTCACTTCCTATCCAGGCATGGGAGTGCTTATGGAAACAGGCTTCAAAGATTTGTTTTCAGGGCTTCAGCCAATTAAGCAAGGGATAAATGAAATAGAACTCGCTGAACCTTTTCCCTGGGACGGGGTGTCTAGTCTATTACTTAGATTTTGCGCATCTAATTTATACCCAATTTCAAATCAAGATTTTTTTGCAAAGTTGGCAATTACACAAACCACCTATCCTGCAACAGCTTCACAGTCTGATTTTTTTGTAACCTTTGTTTGTAATACTACTTTGTACGCTTCAAATTCTTTCAATCGTAGACCAGTTTTTGGATTTGAGATGATCAGTAGCGCTATTCCCGGTGATTTTCAATACAACTGGACAAATACATTTAATTCAGTTGGACTTAGTCACAGCCAAGCCAATGCCTTGGTTTCTTTCACAGATACGTTGCAAACGGGTGCAGTACTAAATTACTCCGATACAGGAGTGTTCTCCTTCAATGTACATGCACAGCATATTCTAGGCTGTAGCAGCGATTCTACAACTATTCAAATTAGGTTAAACCCAGTCATTCAGCCCAGTAATTTGAATTCACAAAGTGTTTGCTCTGGAACAAATGTGACCTTGGATGCCAATGGACAAAGCTATGCACAGTGGTTTGCCGATAGCAGTTTGACACAATGGATTGGGGTAGGCAGTCCTTTGCTTTACGGGCCTATACAATCACCACAAACGGTCTTTGCTGTATTAGATTCTATGGTCGAATCACAGTATCCATTGGGTATTAGTCCTTTAGATCCGGGTACCCCACAAACTTTTCAAGGTTTGGGGCAGATCAAATCGGAGCATATTTCCTTGTATAGACCTGCTTTTCTGGGCTCAATAGATATCAATGTAATTCAAGCATTTAACAGTGTGGTTTCCATAAAGCTTCTAAAAGTAAATGGCACACCGATAAAGGAAGTGACCATGAATCTTGCTTCTACAGGACTGGTAACAATCAACTTCGATACGTATTTACCCGCTGGTGAGTATGTACTCAGAGCGCAATTGATTTCCAATGCCAGCTTAAGGGTTATACAAGCAAATGCTAGCCTTACGGATAGATTCCAAATACAAGGTGCCATTCAATTGCACAGTCCAAATACGATGTTTTTTAACTGGCAAGTTCGTTTTCCTAAAGGATGTGCAGCACCAAGTCCTTTACAAATCAATGTTGCAAATATTCCCCCTCAAGCATCTGCACAATATAGTGTGATCAATAAGACGGTATATTTTAACAATACATCTCAATCAGCCAGTAGTTTTAATTGGAATTTTGGAGATGCTGTTGGAGTTTCCTCCGCACCATCACCCAGTTATACCTATACCAACTATGGCACCTACACAGTCAGTATGCGGGCCAATGGTTTGTGTGGACCCGCAGATTCTACTACCTGGACGATCAACCTTGTCAATCCTTTAGGTATTGCGGACCAGAATAGAAATTTAGGGGTAGAGATTTACCCTAATCCCGTTAATACTTTTCTAACAATTAAAGCTCAAGGAGTTTTCACGTACGAACTATGGAGTATCACAGGTGTGCTTGTAACCAAAGGTACCAGTGGGGAGGAGATATTAGAATTGGATGTGCAAACTATCCTGCCAGGTGCTTATGTGCTTAAGATTTCAAACA
>DAINOB010000295.1:0-2870 GCA_036735585.1 Cytophagales bacterium
GGCACTTGAAATGGGAGTAACTATATTGACAGAGTCACAATATTTCTTCTTGCAACAATTCGGTCCTTTTGATACGAAAACATCCAGCTGGATTTCCACCCCACTAGAAGTCAGAACTCGAGGCGGAGGTCTTTTTGGTGATTGGAGGTTTGGAAGGGTATTTATCTACCACAATGGAGCAGAGTCGTATTATGGAGCTAGAGGATTTAGGGCTTTATACACTATCTGATCATAGATTCAATGAATGGATTAAAAAGCTACTTCGGTCAGTCATCGGTACTTTATCATTTCATTAGTCTGGTAGGCTTGATGATGTTGGGTATAGGCTATATGGAAACAGGATCTATCTTAAGGCTAGCCAAAAATGGCGTATCCACCTCAGCCAGCATTTCATGGGTGGAGCATGTAATAAGCAGCAGTAGCTACACACCTGATATTCAATACCATATATCCTATTTTGCAAAGAATCCTGATGCTGATACCAACAAAATATTCACCGAGAAAATGTATTTCGGACGCTTACTTCATTTGAAGGGCAAAGAATTAAAGGAAGGTGACACGATCCAAATAACATACAATCCCCAAAATCCGGAAGATATACAGTTTACAATTACCTTAAAAGAGCACTTAGCTATGGTAAGGGTATGGGGGGTATGGGTGATGGGTTTGTGCCTGCTTATAGGCGGGCAATGGCTTTGGATCCTTGCTCTAAAAAAGCCTGAAAACGAACGGTAAAATTCACCATAAAAAAAGCCCGAAGCTTAAGCTTCGGGCTTTACCAACAACCTTAACCTTAAATTAAAAACTACAAAGCGGGCGAGAGTAATTTGATAATGGCATAAATGGCAATGGCAGTGACCAACATTACCCTGAAAAGATCAAACAAGGCTGTTTTTTTCTTTTCTTTTAAAGTGACGTACTTTTCCATAGTGGTTCAGATGATTTATTTGAAAGAAGAATTTCAACTAATTGTGCATAAGTACGGATATATCTGTTTACTAGTTCTATGGTAACCAGTTTTGGCTTGTGCATGTAATAAATTTTATTAATTAGAATGTTTTATCATCCTCAGTTCGTCAAATCAATTTGTATTCCAATGTGTTTAAGAATCAATGAATGATGTTATCGTAATTGGAGGTGGCTTGGCAGGTTTGTTTGCAGCACACGAACTGGCCATCAGGGGCCATAAAGTTGTATTGTTCGAAAGAAAAAACTATCCCTTTCACAGAGTGTGTGGGGAATACATCTCCAAAGAGGTGCAGCCCCTTTTAGAATCAAGAGGTTTGTATCCCTCCGAATTTATGCCGGCCAATATCAACCAACTTCGGGTAAGCTCCATGCGAGGAACGGTGATGAATGCTCCTTTGACTATGGGTGGATTTGGAATCAGCAGGTATTCTTTGGACCAATTTTGGGCGCAAAAAGCGATAGAAAAGGGGGTAAAAGTGATTACCGGAGCAGAAGTTGTAGCTGTAGCCTACACAGAAGATGGTATGCAATGCACCCTTCAAGATGAAAGCAGATGGCAGGCTAAAGTCATTATTGGGGCCTACGGAAAGCGATCAAAACTTGATATGACGCTCAAAAGACCTTTTACTCTTTCTAGGTCACCGTATGTTGGGGTAAAGTACCATCTACAATATGACCACCCCACTCATGAAATTGCTTTGCACAACTTTCCAGGAGGATATTGTGGTATTAGCCGTGTGGAGCAGGATCGAGTAAACCTTTGCTACCTTGCGTCAAGGGCATTTGTACGTAAGGCAGGGAATATAGACTCCTTTGAGCATACAGTACTTCGAAAAAACCCCCATCTAAATCAAATTTGGGCGAATGCTACCTTCCTTTTTGATAAACCCGAAGTAATCAATGAAATTAGTTTTGCCCCTAAGCAAGCAGTAGAATCACATATGCTTATGGCTGGGGACACTGCTGGTCTCATCACGCCCTTATGTGGAAACGGAATGGCCATGGCGATTCATGGAGCATTACTTGCTGCACATCATGCCGATCTGTACTTACAAAAGAAAATAGGTCGCCAAGAAATGGAATCCTCTTATACCAAAGCTTGGACAAGCAATTTCGCATTCCGACTCAAGGCTGGGCGCACCTTACAAAAGCTATTCGGTGAGCGCTACAGTACAGAATTGGCCATAAGGCTGGTGCGGTCTATTCCTCCCCTACGCGATCAGTTGATTCGATTAACTCATGGCTCCCCTATTCCAATATAAACCTTCATCTTGTAGCCATGTTTACGCTCAGATTTAAGATCAAAACGCAAGTTTCACTACCAGCCGAACAAGTCATTCAAGGATTTACACGAGAATTGTTTTTGCAACTCAATCCTCCTTTTCCTCCCGTAACTCTGCAACGGTTCGATGGCTGCAAGCAAGGAGATAAGGTAGAAATTTTGCTCAACTTCTTGCTTTTCAAACAATTGTGGATTTCTGAAATTACAGAAGACTATGACAGAGAAGATGAACTTGGCTTTGTTGACGAAGGGACCAAACTTCCTTTTTTTCTCAGCTATTGGAAACACCGACATAGAATTGCAAAGCAAGGAGAGAAATCCGTGATTATTGATGACATCACCTACAGTGGTGTGGGAATAGTGCTTACCCTGCTTATGTTTCCCTTGCTGTACTTACAATTTCTCTACAGGGTGCCCATCTATAAAAAGATATTTAGTGCTTAGGCCAGCAGCTTCTCGATATCTTGTAAGGTTAAAGATTTGTTGAAACTATCTTCTACGGCTATCAGATCGCTAGCAAGCTGTTTTTTAGACTCTTGTAGTTGCAATATCTTTTCTTCTACAGTGTCTTTGCTGATAAACTTATAGGTCACTACAGTTTTATTTTGCCCTATGCGAT
>DAINOB010000296.1:0-2869 GCA_036735585.1 Cytophagales bacterium
AATAAGGCTAAAACCTAAAAAATCCTGATACAAAAAAGTATCTATTTCTTATAGATATCCCGGGTATTCCAAAACCTGAAGGAACATTAGTAACGCCCGGAAATAGATTAACAAGCCCATGATTATATAGTATTCTGAACATGGTATTATCGCTGATAAGTACCATGAAACCAATTTTGGGCACAACATCAAGTCCCTTTAGATATTGATTTTTATCCGTAAAAACAGTATCGAATCTATACACCCCTCTCACTACAGAACCACTATTTTGAATTGTAAAATTTGTTCCAAAGGCAGAGAACTCACCCTCAACTGAGTAATTTCCTGAAGTAAAATAATCAAGACTAAGACCGATTAATGGTAGAAAAGCACCTGTTCCTTTGTTCTTTGAGATGAAACTTCCCAGAGTAAAGCCACTACTAAAATAGGTTAGGTTATGATTTTCAGTTAAATCAGTATTAACGATTCGTTGAATGCCTGTAGGACCCGTTACTGGTATTGAAATGGGGTAGGTCTGCTTATAATTTCTCAAATCCACACTTATTGAAGGCAGTATCACTACGTTTTCATTCAACCTAACAAGAGCACCCATTTCAAAATTTGCTGACAACTGATACTCGGTTTTCAAGTCCGTAATTCCATCTATTTTTTGCTTGAATCCACCTAATCCTGCACCAATGAGAAAGGATGCTTTTTTCAATTCTGCCTTTTGACTAGGCTTAAAGTTCTGAGCTGTTTTTGTAGGCCTGTAGTAACTTGGAGGACTCTGATCCGGGGATGACATAGTATTTCTGACCCCGGGAGTAGTAGCAGGTGGAGATTGTGGCACATTTACTGGACTCTTCTGATCTTGTTTTACCTGATCTTCAGGGATAAGCGCATTCATTTTAAACTCAACCACCTCTCCTGTACTGTACACAATCTTAAAGGCGCGAGTAATTGGCATTTTAAAGTCTGGGCCGTTGGGTAAAGTGAATTTCCTATAGGTGATGTACTTTTCTCCAATATCCAATATTGAGCAAGGAATGGAAATTCGATCTACAGTGTAAATGGTATCCTGAGCTTGTACTTGAAAGGCTACTGAAGTCAATGCAATAAAAAGGAGTAAGGTAAGCAACGTTCGCATGGTAACAGAGTTGAGTTTAGCAATAGGGCTTAATTATCAATTTTGGACAAAAATAATCACCTTGTAGTAAATTCAAACTTTGATTTTTAATTTCTAAACGGCATATTTTGAAGAAGTATTGGCTATATGATCAATCATCCCTTTGAAGATAAACCCATGAAAAGGAAGAACGGCATACCAATACAATCTACCAAGCAGGCCTAGGGGCCTGAAAGTAGCAGTTTGGGTAAGCAGATTTTGAGCATCAATTCTAAACTCTAGCCATGCTTCGCCTGGAAGCTTCATTTCTGCATATAGGAGCAATCGCCTTTCTTGTTTATCAGCTAGAAGCACACGCCAAAAGTCAAGTGCATCTCCGGCATAAATCTCAGTATCACTTTTCCTCCCTCTGCGCATGCCCACTCCACCCATCAATTGATCAATAAATCCTCTGAGCTCCCAAAGCCAATTACCATAATACCAGCCAGTTTTCCCACCTATTGACCATATCTTTTTCATGGAAACTTGAGGTTCCTCCAATTGACGTTGACGAACATCTTTAAAGCACCCATTGACAGGTACTTCTATCAATCTGGAAAATCCTTCTTGAAAAATATTGCTTGATTGGGCATCCTTCCAGCTAGAGAGCACTTGATTTTGCTCTATTTTATCGAATGCCATTTTTATAGCGGTGTTGTAATCTATGAGTGTAATTCCAAGTGATTTGGCAAGGCCATTGGGCTTACAGATTACATCTATTTTCATGCTATTAACCAGATTTCTGGCCAATGGATAAGAGGTAGCAGTAACGAAGTATAGCCAGTAAGACGATATCTTTGGTGTCATTACAGGTACAATGACTATACGCCTTTGTAATCCTCTGATTTTGGCAAACCGAAGCAACATTTCCTTGTAAGTAAGCACATCAGGTCCTCCGATATCATAGGTTTGATTGAAGGTGTCTTCTTTGCCTACCACCCCAATGAGAAATTCCACCACATTCCTAATCGCAATGGGCTGACATTTGGTTTTGAGCCACTTTGGGGTAATCATAAATGGTAATTTCTCAACCAAATCACGGATGATCTCAAAAGATGCGCTGCCCGATCCTACAATGATTCCTGCCCTTAGTGTGGTGAGGGCAAATGTGGAATCCGCCAAAATAGATTCCACATTTTTACGAGAAAGAAGATGCTTGGAAAGCTCCTCAGTGTTGGTGATTCCACTCAGATAGATCACTTGTTTGGCTAGAGTCTGTTCTATTCTACGCTTAAAGTTTGTGGCACATTTCTCCTCCATATCCCCAAAATCACCACTTCTTGTAGACATTGAATGGATAAGATAGTACGCCACATCTATATCTTCCGGTATGTTCTGTACACTTTCTTCTTTTAGAAAATCGACTTTTATCAAGGATAGCTTCGGGGATTGATACTTCTTGGTGTTGAATCTACCCCTATCCCTCACGCAGCATACTACCTCATTCCCTTGCTCTAGCAGAACGGGCAACAATCTCTGAGCAATATATCCTGTAACTCCTGTAAGTAAGATTTTCATGGGAAGCTGGTTTTAATCTTAAGGATGCCTACTATGTCAAAGTTCCATTGCATAGCATTTGCACAACATTTAAACTTTAATAAGGTATCAGGATTGCCATATTGCTTTGATATGTACCTTTTTTTATTTTAAACTTTGAATAATAAATTTTCGATTAATTCTAAGGTGCTCATTTTGAATATTCAAATAGTAAACTCCATCAGGAAG
>DAINOB010000297.1:0-2857 GCA_036735585.1 Cytophagales bacterium
CCAGGTAGAGGGGAGCGAGACGCCACTACCGCCTTTCAAATAATGATTTACACACTTTGGCTGATACCTTTTGGTATTATGCCTGCTCTTTTTGGCTTCACTGGGGTCATTTCTGCTGTGATTGCTATTGTAGCTGGAAGTGCTTTTTTAACACTTACATTTCATCTAATGCGAGATTGCTCAAAGGAGGCCGCAAGAAAAATCATGTTTGCTTCCTTTATATATCTCCCTGTCGTGCAAGTGGCTTTTTTATTAGATAAGATTTAGAGATTATGTCAAATAGTTCAATTGCCAGTTCTCAAAGCACTGGTTTTAGTATGCATCCGCAAAAATTCGCACTTTGGCTTTTTATTGTCACCGTGGTAATGGTTTTTGCTTCACTCACAAGTGCTTATATAGTTCGTCAAGCAGAAGGTAATTGGTTGGATTTTGATTTGCCCTCTATTTTTTGGATCTCCAGTTTAATGATTGCTTTAAGTTCAGTTAGTTTTCAGTGGGCCTATGCAGAAGCCAAAAAGGATGAATTTACTAAAGTGAGAATTGGGCTCATAATTACTCTTATTTTGGGATTAGCATTTATGGCCTTACAGTTCGCAGGTTGGGATGATTTAGTGGATATGGAAGTGTTTTTCGTGGGAAATCCTGCTGGGTCATTCGTATATGTAATCACGGGAGTACATCTGGCCCACATTGTAAGCTCATTAATTTTTCTTCTTGTGGTTTTGATTCAATCGAGCAGAATGAAAGTGCATTCCAAATCTATGGATTCGATGGATATGTGTATTACTTATTGGCACTTTTTAGGTGGTCTTTGGTTATATCTCTTTCTCTTTTTAGTTTTAAACCGTTAATCACAAAAACGTTTATGGCCTCAACAGTAACATTAGACAATGCGGGAAGTAATCCCTTAGACTTGGGAGCAGGTAGTCCACTAAAAGCAAGCTACGGCAAGCTTATGATGTGGTTTTTTCTTCTTTCAGATGCATTCACTTTTTCTGCATTATTGGTCACTTATGGCATGATTCGCTACAGTCATCCTGCATATGATCCCATGATCCACGGGGAAGTCTTTAAGTTTTCAGTAGAGTATTGGCCTATTCCTGAATATGTATTTGCAGCAGTACCCTTTCTTCATGGTATACATCTACCACTGATTTTTGTTGGTATTATGACTTTTATCCTCATTTTCTCTAGCGTTACTATGGTTTTGGCTGTAGAAGCTGGGCATAGAATGGACAGGGCGGATGTAGAGAAATGGATGCTTTGGACCATCCTTGGAGGATTTACTTTTTTAGGATGTCAGGCATGGGAGTGGACGCACTTTATTGTGGGTGAAGAGCCAGGCACAGTAATGCGAGAATTTGTAAACGGAAAGTGGGTAGATAAAACAATTGTAGGTGCTAATCTGGTGAATAATCAATATGGACCTCCTGCTTTCGCAGATTTGTTTTTCTTCATCACAGGATTTCATGGAACTCACGTATTTAGTGGGGTACTTCTTAATATTCTTATCTTCTATAACACCGCAGTTGGTGTGTATCACAGACGTGGTCATTATGAAATGGTAGAGAAGGTGGGATTGTATTGGCACTTTGTAGACTTGGTTTGGGTATTCGTCTTTACTTTCTTCTACTTAATTTAATTTTTTCACTCTAAACAAATTAGCAAATGGCATCTATAAATACTGAAATGACTGAAAGTGGAATTCCAAAACCACAGACAAAAAGAATTTGGCAGGTATTTTTCATTTTGTTAGGAGTTACTGCATTGGAATTTATCATTGCACTAGGATTCGATTGGCCTCAGGGAATAAAGGCGTTTATATTCATCGCTATGACTATTGTAAAAGCATTTTACATTGTAGCGGAGTTTATGCACCTCAAGCAAGAAGTGAAAGTTTTAATATGGAGTATCATTCTACCCATGTTATTTGTTACCTGGCTTCTTCTGGCTCTTTTGCTAGAAGGCGGTAACATATTAATGAAGTAGTGCATAGTATTTCATGAAGCTAGGTAAATACCTTTTACTCCTGGTTCTTTTAGGGGTACCGGTACTTACCTATCTTTTTTTGAAGACTTTTGGCAGGAACTATTATGATCTTCCTAAATACAATGTATCAGAAGTAGACGGTGCCACAGGTGATACGCTCTTTCGTTCGCTATTTTCCGAGAGTATCCTTACTGATGACCAATTAGAAAGTATTTTGGTAGTGCAATTGGTGGATGAAAGCTGCAATGACAGTTGCTATTTGACAGAGTATTACCGACTCCTTGACCATTTTAGCAAAGACAGCAGCGTATTGTTTACCCAAATCAGTCCTTTTTCATACAACGGAGCTATTCAATATGGCAAATGGAAAAATTTCATTTTGGGCTTCAATTTGACAGGAGATTTACAATTTCTCGAAACTCTTGCCTCATGCAGGCGGTTTACTTTATTAGATAAGAGAGGGGTAATCAGAGGAATCTATGATGCCTGTGATCAAGAAGAGGCCGACAGGCTTATTCTAGAAATAAAAGTACTTCAATCTCAAAACAAACGATGAATAAGACACTGAATTCAGAAGTATCTAATAAGAAATATGTGGGATGGATATGGGTATTATCTATTGCTATCCCTATAGTAGTGGCAGTTCTTATGCTTATGCCTAAGATAGATATTCAATCGGGATTTGATATTAAGATCCTACCTCATGTAAATGCCATTCTGAATACGGCTACAAGTGTGTGTCTCATATTAGGCTTCCTTTTCATTAAGTCAAAAAATGAAAAGGCACACAGAATAATGATGGTATCCGCATTTGCCCTATCATCACTGTTTCTATTGTCTTATGTATTGTACCATGCTACAGCAGCTT
>DAINOB010000298.1:0-2836 GCA_036735585.1 Cytophagales bacterium
GATCGGATAATAGATTCTACAGGTTTGAAGGCATCGTCAGTGATGTCTATATCTTTTACCATTTTGCCCATACCTGGTATCATGCCCATGAGATCTTTGATATTGCCCATTTTCTTGATTTGCTGAATTTGGCTCAAGAAATCCTCTAGATCAAATTGGTTTTTGCGCAGTTTGCTATTGAGGCGTTCTGCTTCTTGTTGGTTAAATGTTTCTTGCGCCTTTTCTACCAAGGAAACCACATCTCCCATCCCTAGGATTCTTGAGGCCATCCTGTCAGGATAGAAAATATCTAGTGTATCGGGTTTCTCTCCAGAGCTTACAAATTTGATAGGCTTCTGAACCACCGATTTGATAGAAAGTGCAGCACCCCCTCGTGTATCACCATCCATTTTGGTGAGCACTACTCCATCAAAATCTATAGTTTCATTGAAGACTTGAGCGGTGTTAACAGCGTCCTGCCCAGTCATGGCATCCACTACAAATAGTGTTTCTGAGGGCTTTAAGTAATCCTTCAATTGTTTGATTTCGCGCATCATCTGCTCATCAACCGCCAGGCGACCAGCGGTATCTACAATAAGAATTTTGCCAGCAGCTTTGGCTATCTTTTTTGCATTTTCAGCAATCTGAAGAGGGTTTTTGTTTTCGGGCTCAGCATATACGTCAATGCCGATCTGTTCCCCTAAAACTTTGAGCTGATTTATAGCGGCAGGGCGGTATACATCACAGGCTGCCAACATCACTTGTCGACCTTGTTTCTTAAGAAGGTTAGCCAATTTTCCTGAAAAGGTGGTTTTACCACTTCCTTGTAGTCCGGAGATCAATACAATGGGAGGTTCGCCTGTAAGCTTAATGTCCGACTTGGTGCCTCCCATCAGCTCTGTCAATTCTTCATTGACGATTTTTATAAAAAGCTGACCAGGAGATACGGAAATCAATACATCCCTGCCTATTGCTTTATCCTTGATGCTGTCGGTGACCGTCTTGGCTACCTTGTAGTTTACATCCGCATCAATCAAGGCTTTTCTGATCTCCTTGGTGGTTTGGGCTACGTTGATATCCGTGATTTTACCCTGACCTTTAAGGGTCTTAAGCGCTAATTCTAATTTCTGACTAAGATTTTCAAACATCCTATCCTTGCATTTTTAAAAGGGTAGCAAAATTAGTGATTATAAAACATTTAGACTTAATAGAGTTTGCCTCTGCGGAGTATAAATGCCAAGGATCTAAAAACGATGAAAATGTGGTTAAACATATTTGGAAGCACACCAAAATGCTTTTCTAAGACCTTGTAACGTTCTTGAAGGGAGTTTTTGAGTTTTTTTCTCGATAATCCTCCGTGCAAAAAAGCACTTACTATACCTTGATAGTGGTACACATTTGTAGTGCGTTTCAGTATGGAAATCAACCAATCTACATCAGCACAATACTTATAAAATAGATCATAGGGTTGAGCCAAGCTTCTCCGCACGAGTACCGATTGATGGCACACCACCATACCCCTTTGCATAGAAGAAGCAGATAATTGAACTGGAAGTTTTAAAGGTAAAAGCTCGCTTCTTTTTCCAAGTGCCTTTCCATCATCGTCTACCATCATCGTTTCACCATAGATGAGGTCTGCTTGAAAAGCCCTTTCATCTTGAAATATTTCTTCTAATGTGTCGGGTGCGAAAAAGGTATCTCCTGCGTTCATAAAAATTACAAAATCTCCTTTAGCGAGCTGTAGGCCTTTATTCATGGCATCATACAATCCTTTATCTGGCTCTGAAATCAAAGTGTCCACGGAAGTTTTATATTTCTCCAACAAGGCTAAAGTGCCATCAGTAGAACCTCCATCAATCACCACATACTCCTTATTCTTAAAGGTTTGACGTTGAACAGAAAGCAGGGTTCTTTCTAGAAAAGCTTCTCCCTGAAAAACTACGGTAATGATTGAAACCTTAGGCAATGGATGCATGCCTCAAAGGTAGGGTATATTGCCTAGCCTGTGAATGCAAATTGGCTATATTTGGCCCGTTTAATACCCCTATCCACATGAAAAATCAATCGGGAGCCCTTGCTTTTTGGAAAGAACACCTCTTGGCCCTAGGTATATTCGCAGTTGTTACCATCATCTATTGTCTTCCTGTCCTTCAAGGCAAATCCTTGGTTCAAAATGACACCATGCAGAGTATCGCTATGGCTAAGGAAGCCCGCGATATCTATGAAAAAACAGGTGAGCTCTCTTTGTGGACCAATAGTGCTTTTTCAGGCATGCCCTCCTACTTGATCTTCGTAAGATTTCCGCTTAGCTACGTTAGCAATATCGCAGATGTACTTTCTTACACCCTACCCATTCCCTTGAATTTGATGATGGTTTGCATGCTCTCAGCGTATGTCTTGCTAAGAGTGATGCGCTATTCTCTTTGGATTTCTGTGTTTGGTGCTTTGGCTTTTTGTCTTTCCAGTTTTATCATGATTAGCATAGAGGCAGGCCACGTTTCTAAGATTCTTGCACTAGGCTACATGCCACTACTCTTGACAGGTGTCATCCTCGTACGAAGAGGCCAATACTTACTAGGAGGCAGCCTCACGGCATTTTTCGTAGCCTTACAAGTGTATTCCAGCCACATTCAGATCACGTATTATGCCCTTTTGATGTTGGTCATCTACTTTATTTATGAGTTGATACTGACTATTAAATCCAAAGAGTGGAAAAGTTATTTTATCTCAGTGGCCGTGTTGGCCTCTGCTGCGGCTATAGGTGCTGGCACCAGAGCTACCATGCTTTTAGTCAATTATGAATACACCAAGGAAACGATAAGAGGAGGATCTGAATTGTCATCAAATACCGAAAGCA
>DAINOB010000299.1:0-2802 GCA_036735585.1 Cytophagales bacterium
GACTCGAACCCAGGACCCATACATTAAAAGTGTATTGCTCTACCAACTGAGCTACAAGATCTAATATCTTTGCATACCGATTTAGGGTACTTTTGCAAATGAGGACGCAAAGGTAGTTTTAGTAAATACAAATGCAAAACACAGACATAAAAAAGATTGTTCAGATTCTCCTCTTTCTTCTGCCACTGTCGGCAGTATCTGCTGATAATGAGAGAGATATGCTTTATAAAGGTGACAGTTTATTTGCCCTTGGAGGATATACTCAAGCCCTAGGTATCTATGAGGAATTGTATAAAACACACAGAGTGTTTTCTCCTGCAATGCTTGTGAAAATGGCCTATGTCTATGAAGGGTTAGGTGATGCCACAATGTCTCTTTATATGCTTAATAAATATTATCTCCGCAATCCAGATCATGAAGTGCTGCAGAAAATGGCTTCGCTAGCCCAGAAAAACAATCTGCCAGGCTATGAATACAAGGAGAAAAACTTTCTCATTACCTATTACAAGCAATATGAAGAGGAAATTCTACGCGTAGTATTGATTGTGTTGATGGCAATGTTTATGCTTGGGCTGATCAATCGTATCAGGGGGAATTACCCTACACCAGGATTTTTGCTGTTTTATTTCATCCTAGCTGCTTCAGCTTTTTTGGTTCATTTTAGGGGCATTGACGAGCGTTATGGAATAGTAGTAAGAGAAGATACTAGGGCGTATGAGCAGCCTGCCTCTGCCTCAGCAGTAAAAATGAATTTACCCCGAGGATCTAGAATGATCATTTCTGATCAGCAGGATAAATGGTTTCAAGTTGTACTGGAAGAAGGGCAGCAGGTGTGGGTAAATATGTATTGCGTACAGCCAGTCTATTAATTACTGACTGAGACTTGAGTTTCTCTCTTTTTTAAAATTATTGAACACCAATCGGTCGGCTAAGGCAGGAAACCACTTGTTCAGCCATACAATCATTTTCCCTTGAAAAGTCATGATGGCATACTTCTTACGTTTTAAAGTGGCTTGATAAATTATTGCAGCCACCGCTTCTGCAGTCATCATACTGCTTTCCTCTCTTGGTGGTTCTCCCAGACTTTTATCTACTGCCACCAATGATTTTTTTCTAATGTCTGTTTGCGTAAAACCTGGGCATGCTATCATCACATGCACTCCATGATCTAGGAGTTCTGTTCTTACTACTTCCATAAATCCATGCATGGCAAATTTAGAAGCACTGTATCCAGACCTTTCTGGTAGACCTCTGAAACCAGCTATAGAGGAGATAGCAATGAGACTACCTTTATTACGAATCAATTCCTCAAGACAAGCTTTGGTAGCGTATACGGTGCCGAAAAAGTTTATTTCCATTACTTTTCTGATCAGCTCAGGATCTACCACTCTGGTATTGGATCGCATAGAAATTCCGGCATTGTTGATAAGCACATCCACGCGCCCGTAAGCCTGCAATGTAGCCTTCAACATGGCCTCATTGTCTTCAGGAGAGGTAACGTCCGCACGGACAGGTAAGTGGTCTATGCCCAAAACACTAAGTTCTTGGCTCGCCTTAGATAGGGTGTTTTCATTTCTTCCTGTAATGACCACCTTAGACCCATGACGACCAAATTCCAGTGCGAGAGCTTTACCTATTCCTTCACTACCTCCTGTGATGATTACTACTTTATTATGCATACCTGTGTATTCTTGAAAATTGCTTCTCAAACGTACGAATATTGAACTTTAAGTACATGACTCCTTTAAGAGGGAAATGATTTACTTAGGTGAGGCAACCTATGCTAATGAAGTGCTGTCTAAGCAGAAGACATCTCAGGTTAAGGAAGGACAAACCAAATAATCTTTGGTGAATGGTATAAACAGAAAAAATATTACATTTGAATTCCCGATGATTAGTAGTCAAATACCACTTTTCTGATGGCAATTTTTTTAGAACTATAAGTCTTACCCATATTTATCCAACTGCTCTCATCATGAAGGCTCATGTTTTTTGCATAAAGGCATCCGCTTCTTTACAAAAGTGGATGCTACTTCTAATAATCTTTTTGATCTCATCGAGAGCTTATTCCCAGTGCCCCATTCCAGCATCCTGTAGTCCCGGTGGCCCTTTGTCATCCAATCTTGTTTTTGGTTGTGGCATTACCAACGTATCGATCAATACCATCAATAGGAGTAGCGGACTTGCTGTCCAAGGATATCAAGATGTTAGCTGTAGTGCCATTACTTCTTTATTGGTAGGAGCAAGTTACACGCTCTCAGTCACTACGGGAGCCAATGTTCCTGAAAATGTGCGTGTCTGGATAGATTTAAACAATGATGGTGTTTTTGCAAATCCTGGTGAATTGGTTTTGAGCTCAAATGCTGCCTTCAGTCATAGTGGAACTGTTATTTTGCCGTTGAGTACTTTTAAAGATTCTGTTCTACGTATGAGGGTAATGGCAGAAGTAAGTGGTGCACCTGATGCGCCAGCTTCAAATTTGCAGCCTTGTTACACCCCTCTTTACAGTCAGGTAGAGGATTATGGGATTGTAGCCTTGCCCAATACTCAACCACCTGTGGCCAATTTTTCAGTTTCTGATACCATTACTTGCAGTGGCACGGTTCAATTCAACGACCTCAGTAGCAATGCACCCACTTCATGGAACTGGGATTTTGGAGACGGCAATACTTCCACAGTGCAGAATCCACAACATACTTATCTCCCGGGTGGCCCATTTACGGTAAGATTAATAGTAGGAAATAGCTCAGGAACGGATACACTTACCAAAAGTCAGTTGATCACATTTAGCAATCAAATTCC
>DAINOB010000300.1:0-2801 GCA_036735585.1 Cytophagales bacterium
ACCGCTTGGCTATGGAAACCAAAGACAACATGACGGGCACTTCAATCAAAACACCCACTACAGTAGCCAAAGAAGCTCCTGAATCCAAACCAAATAAGGCAATAGCCACTGCCACTGAGAGCTCGAAGAAATTGCTGGCACCAATCATGGCAGCGGGTGCACAAATGTTGTAAGGAAGCTTCAAAAATTTACCTGCACCCCAGCTTACAAAAAATATAAAGTAGGTTTGAATGGTAAGAGGCACTGCAATCAATAAAATATGAGAGGGTTGCTTCAAAATCTGCTCCCCTTGAAAAGCAAAAAGCAAGATCAAGGTGGTTAAAAGAGCAATCATGGATACGGGCTTTAAAGCAGGAAGAAACTTGGTGGTAAACCACTCAATACCCCTCTTTTCGATAAAATAACGATTGACCCCATAGCCTGCTAACAAAGGAATTACTACAAATACCAACACCGAAGTAGCCAATACTTCGTAGGGAATGCTAAAATCGGTGATTCCTAAAAGAAGTTGCACAAGAGGAATAAAAGCAACCAATAAAATCAGATCATTCACTGCCACTTGCACCAAAGTATAGTTGGCATTGCCTTGACTAAGGTAGCTCCACACAAACACCATAGCCGTACAGGGAGCTGCGCCTAGCAATATTGCCCCTGCGATATATTCATCTGCTTTCTCTGGACTTAAAAATGCTTGAAATACATAATCAAAAAAGAGCCAAGCAAAAAAGGCCATAGTAAAAGGTTTGATCAGCCAATTGACTGAAACTGTCAACCCAAGTCCCTTGAGGTTTTTGCCCACATCTTTTAGAGAACCAAAATCAATTTGAACCATCATAGGAAAGATCATGGCCCAAATAAGTACTGCCACCGGCAAGTTGACCTGATACACTTCTAGGTTTGCCACAAAACGAATAGAGTCTCCACCTACAGCCCCTAACCCAATACCTGCTCCTATACACAACAACACCCATACTGTGAGGTACTTTTCAAAAAAACCAATTTGTGGACTAGAATCCTTCATTCAGCTTAGAATCTTAACTTGTTATCAATTTTAAAAATCAATTAAAATACAATAGTCTCAACCTTCACACTGCTTTTCTGCTTGGTGATTTTGAACAGTTTGTCATATTCTTGATCTTCTAAAA
This sequence comes from Cytophagales bacterium, assembly GCA_036735585.1. Taxonomy (GTDB): domain Bacteria; phylum Bacteroidota; class Bacteroidia; order Cytophagales; family JAIYAX01; genus JAIYAX01. The sequence continues at coordinate 1,146 of DAINOB010000300.1, forward strand.
CTGCTTGTGGTCGTTCAGCACCTAGGGCCTCTATCATCGGAAGCAGTATATCGCCATGACCACAAACCAAGGCAGTGCCATTCAACTTATCGATTTGTTGAATAACTGGTTGCCAGTTTTTCCATACGTAAAGCTTTGGATCTATTGCCAATCTCTGACTTAAGGGTGCAACTGTGTGGAGATTCCTTTGATAAGGAGTGCTATAAATCACCTTAATACTCTTGTCCTCTAGAAGATCAGCCAGTCGAAGAGCCCTATCAAACCCTGCTTCAGTTAAGTCGGGATCCTCCCACTTTGATGCGCCCATTGCCAAGGAATCATTTGGAGGTAATTGCTTTTCGGCATGCCGAACCAAATAAATAATAGTAGTAGAATCAGGAGTAGAACAACGGGCGAGAAGCACTATAAAAAATAATAATAATAAGTTGATTTTGAGCTTCATAGCTAATTTAATATGGAGGGCAATTTCACTCGATCTTGAATAAAAAAAGGTTCTTTCAGAATCACACCTTTAATTTTACTGGTTTGTAGCAAAGCATAGTTTAGCAGCCAATCTGCCGTAAAACCAATAGGCGTTTGATACTGAATTAGAACTTCAGCAGCTTTCTGATTGATAGCATAGGCATGTGTGCCAAAAAACTGTCCTGGAGTTACCCAAAACTCATTTAAAGGTTGTGCGTATTGATGCGCAATGTAATGCATGCTCCTTCTATTCCACCTGCTGATGCGAAGTGCATGCATAAGCGAATAATAGTATCTTTTAATATGAGCGGAATTAGAGGTATGTTTCAATAGCATGTGCCCTAGAGCCCATAGATCAACATCTTCTACTTCTGTAGTAAAAATAGGCTTCAAAGAATTGGTCTTCCAAAAGTCCGAAACATCGATATCATCTTCCAGGATGAGTACCTTCTTCCAACCGTTCTTTAAAATATACTCATACATATTTCTATGTGACCAAGCACAGGCTACAGTGCCTTCATGAAACTCTTTGGGTTGTCGAGAAAAGGTCTGCTCATATCGATACGAGATGTCTTCATTTTTGAGTAATTGGTCCATGTGTAAATTTTGCTTCTCTACCCCATAGAAAAATTCAAAGTCAAGCCCTTGGAGCGCCTGCTCTATATGGGCTCTACGATCTACAGCCCTAGTGATGGTAAGCACCAGAATCTTATCAAATTCCTTATTGAGAACGGCAAAATTGTCTGCCAAAAGAGAGGACGCCTGCATGGGAGGCAAGTTAAGGGTTTACTCTCAAATGATGGGTTGGGTAAGCTGTATTGAAGACCAATAATTTATCTATAGAGTTTCCTTAAGCCATAGTTGAAGAGAAAATGTAGAATCCCTAGTACCGCTATACCAAGGAAATAGCAAAATAAAATATTTACACTTCAAATTTATTTTTAATACATTCCTTCAATAACACATTATTCCCAATTACGAAGAAGTTTTAACCGTATATATCAAAATGGCGTAAAGAATAACAATTATTATGGTGGACCCTATAGAAACCCTCTTGTATGCCAGCTTTAATTCTTGCTCATTTTTTAATGACATTAAAATCAAACTTAACATGGTTCCCAAAATAGCTCCTCCAACCAATCCGCTGGCTATACTTAAAATTAATGTTGATTTTATATTAAATATTGATCTAAA
>DAINOB010000301.1:0-2777 GCA_036735585.1 Cytophagales bacterium
CCCAATGACAATACCTCCTTTTTTAACGAACAAATAAACTTAGTGGATTGGCTAAGGCAGTATTCTACAGAGAAGGACGAAAGCTTTATCAGAGGCTTTCTGGGCCGAATGTTATTCTCTGGAGAGGAAGCACTGAAAAGCGCCAAAGTGCTTTCAGGAGGAGAGAAAGTGCGCTGTATGTTCAGTAAAATGATGTTAAGCAATACCAATGCTTTGTTATTAGATGAGCCAACCAATCACTTAGATATGGAATCTATTATAGCTCTTAACAATGCCTTGACTGAGTTCAAAGGAATTGTTTTACTCAAATCTCATGATATCCAACTAAATCAAACTGTTGCCAATAGAATTATTGAAATTACTCCTGTGGGATACATTGATAAGATGATGACATATGAAGAATATCTGGCAGATGACAATGTGAAAGTGCAAAGAGAGGAGCTCTACCGCCAATTTGTGCCGGTGAAGCGAGAGCTAGAGCTTCACAGTCATGATTGATTTATAATGCTTTTCTTTCATTTCAGTCTTTTGATTTGGATGTGTTACCATAGCAGTTTAGTGAAGAATATACTGATCTCATTAGAATACAAGATTATATGTATTACACACTTCTAAATCTTATAATTTTTCTTTCCTCCTTATTTGCCTTTCAAACTACAAAGGAAAATAAGAGACCTGCATACGCCATTGCAATCCATGGAGGGGCCGGCACCATCAGCAGAAAGAATTTATCCTTAGAAAAGGAGGCACTCTATCGACAATCCCTTCATGAGGCAGCGTTGCTAGGAGATTCTTTGCTCCACTCTGGAATATCCGCAATTGAGGTGGCAGTGGCAGTAATTCAGTTGTTAGAGGAAGATTCTCTATTCAATGCTGGCGTAGGGTCAGTTTTTACTCATGAGGGCACACATGAATTGGATGCATCGATCATGGATGGAAGTACACTTAAAGCAGGTGCAGTGGCAGGAGTAAAGACCGTGCGAAATCCAATTTTACTGGCTAGGGCAGTCATGGATCAAAGTCCTTACGTATTACTTACTGGAGAAGGTGCTGAAACTTTTGCTACTGAAATGAATATTGAAAGAGTGCCCAATACATTTTTCGATACCCACAATAGAAGACAATCTTGGGAACGGGGTCGCGAACGTGCTAATGCGCCTAAAGGAACAGTAGGAGTAGTGGTTTTAGACATAAAAGGTAATCTCGCATCTGCAACCTCCACTGGAGGAATGACAAATAAGCGATGGGGCAGAGTGGGAGATAGTCCTATCATTGGGGCAGGCACTTATGCCGATAATGCTACTTGTGCGGTATCTTGTACTGGACATGGAGAGTACTTTATCAGAAAATCAGTAGCTTATGATTTGAGTGCTCGAATCAAGTATTCCAGAATAAATTTAATTCAAGCCTCGAAAGCCCTTGTAATGGAAGACTTAAAAAATTTTGGAGCGGAGGGAGGTTTGGTAGCCTTAGATAGATCGGGCAACATTGCCATGCATTTCAATTCTGAAGGCATGTATCGTGCGTGGAAATATGCAGATAGACCAGTTAAAACAGCCATCTACGCAGACGAACCAATGTCAGCCCAATTTTAATGCTGAATAAATTTTGTGAGCACTTCTCCCGGAATTTTTTCCAATGCATGAGGCATATTTTCTAGCTCCACATACCGGGCATTTGGGATCAAAGAAACCATTGCTTTGCTTTCTTCTTCACCCACCATTTTATCCTTACTTCCTCTCCCAATTACACAAGGAACCTTTACTGTGAGCAATTGCTTTGGACCTAGACGTGGATTTGACCCTAAATCCAACATCATATTCGAAGTATGGTGTACCACCTGCTCCCATCGAGAGGCTCCATGCTTTCGTTCTAATCGCTGAGCCCATTCTGGAAAGTTTTGTTTTATAGCTGTAGCTTTTAGCAAGGCTGCTTCTTTTTCTGCTGTATCTGGGTTCCAATCATACTTGGTGCCTAAAGTAGTAATGGATAAGCATAGATCATGAACTAGACTCGCTGCATACAAGGCCACATATCCACCCATTGAATATCCGAATAGATGGAACTTTTGCTGAGAATAGGCGTAGAGAAAATCAATTAATTGCTTAGCCATAGTCTCAATTCGAAAACCTTCTTGGCCCACGCTTTCATCTTCACCATGTCCGTGGAAATCTAATGTATGTAAGATTGATGTTCCAAAATCAAGTTTTTGGAAGTGATCGAAATCAGACCGAGCACCTAAAGCACCATGAAGCAAAAGCAAATTTGAATAAGTATACATGTTCTCTAAGGGATCAGGCGCCTTTAATATGACAAAATAAACATTTTATTAAGCAAATTAACTAAGTGGCAATACATGGTTTTGCCTAAGCTATCTACAGGCCAACGCAATGTAGCCATTTGACTAAGTAATGATTTGCCAAAAATAAAGACTATAATAGTTTCTTCATTCAAATGCAGCCTTTTGGCTTACGCTTTGTAAACGTTAGCAAGTTTCACCGCAACAACAATAGATGCATTAAGGCGTAATTGCGGGGTATACTTAGAATCATCATGAATAGTTATGTTACAATGGAAGGCAATGAAATAGAGAGGTTGGCAGAGCTTGAACGCTTTTTCATTATGGATACTTCGCCTGAGCGTGAGTTTGATGAACTCACTGAATTGATGCCTCGAATAGCCGAAGTTCCTATTTGTTTGATATCGCTTGTAGATGAGCATCGGCAATGGTTTAAATCTAAAGTAGGTCTAGAAATAAAAGAAACACCTAGAAGCTG
>DAINOB010000302.1:0-2759 GCA_036735585.1 Cytophagales bacterium
ACAGTGCCAACTTCAATAATGATGGTAAACCCTTTGTGCTAAACTTTTGGGCCACATGGTGTAAGCCGTGTATCAACGAGCTTATCAATATATCTGAAGTGTATGAGGATTGGGTGGAGGAAACAGGGGTGAAAATCATAGCAGTATCAATAGACGATAGCAGAAACATTGCTAAGGTAGCTCCTCTGGTAAATGGCAAAGGTTGGGATTATGAAGTGTATATCGATCAAAATCAAGACCTTAAGCGAGCCATGAATGTGAACAACATACCCCATACCTTTCTATTTGATGGCAATGGCAATATGGTGCATCAACACAACTCTTACAATGAAGGAGATGAGCTGAAGCTTTATGAAAAAATAAAAAAACTCACCGAATAGCAATCTCATGCTTACCTATTTTCGTGTATTGTTGGTACTTGTCGCTGTAGGATATGGAGCATGTTTTGAACTTTATGCCCAAACTATTGAAGGGGGAGAAATTAGAGGGAATTTCGCAATAGATGCACAATACTATAGACAAGACAGTACAATAGGTGCGGCATTTGTGGAAGAACGCATGCGATTTATGGCAGCAGGCAATCTGATTTATACCAAAGGGAAGTTTACAGCCGGAGTTCGATTTGAAAGTTATGAAAAAGCCCTGCTTGGAATTGACCAAGGCTTCAATGATGGGGGGGGCAGAAGTGGTATTCCCTATCGCTTTGCAACCTACGCTGACGATGACTTGGAAATCACAGTTGGAAACTTCTATGAGCAGTTTGGGAATGGTCTTACTTTACGTGTTTTTGAGGATCGAAATTTAGGTATTGACAATTCCTTGGACGGTTTTCGGGTTAGAAGCCAGCCCCTAAAAGGAGTTTATGTAAAAGGTATTTTTGGCAGGCAGCGCTTTTATTGGGGTCAAGGACCCGGTATTGTGAGGGGAGCAGATGCAGAAATAGGAATTCATGAGTTCTTGCCTGCACTACAAGAGAGAGGATACATTGTGTATGTGGGCGGTAGCTTTGTGAGCCGCTATCAAGAGGACCAAGATCCCAGTTTTCGGCTTCCCTTAAATGTGGGTGTGGGTGCAGGAAGATTTTCTGTTCAAAAAGGAGGCTTCTTACTAAGCACAGAATATGCTCAGAAAAACAACGACCCCTCTGGTACCAACAAGCTAAACTATAACAAAGGAGAAGTATTTCTCATGCAGGCAAGTTATAGCACTAAAGGTCTCGGTATCTCAGCCGGCTTTAAGACTGCAGATAATATGGAATTCCGCTCCGATCGAGGTGCTCAAGACCCTAATGTACTATTCATAAACTTCCTGCCCGCCTTAGTAAAACAGCACACCTACAATCTTGCAGCAAGCATTTACCCCTATGCGGTACAACCACTAGGAGAAATTGGTGGACAATTCGAAATCTCTTACAAGTTCCCTAAGGAAAGTTTGATTGGGGGCAAATACGGAATGGATGTAACCCTAAACTTGTCCGCAGTCAATGTTCCGTCTAGAGACAGCACCTCACAGGAAGTCTTTGAACAAAACAGAATAGCCTATGTAGGTAATCTTTGGGGCTATGACAAAAGTGTGATTTTCAGAGACTATAACATTGAAGTAAGAAAAAAGCTAAGCAAAAAGTCAAAAGTGAATATGATGTACATGTACACTGAAAACGACACAAGACTTACACTTGGCAATGCATTGGGTGAGCTGGTAAAGGCTCATATTGGTGTTGTAGATTTTACTTACAAAATCAACAGCAGCAACGCCATAAGAACTGAGGCACAAACATTAATCACTGACCAAGATTTAGGAAGCTGGGCTTCTCTTCTTGCTGAATACACTTTTGCCCCACACTGGTTCGTTTCTATTTTAGATCAATATAATTTTGGCAATCCGATTGAGTCGCAAAGGGTGCATTACCTATTGGGATCATTTGGCTACACCAAGGAAGGTATGAGGGTTCAATTCTCCTATGGAAGGCAAAGACAAGGAATTTTGTGCGTTGGCGGGATATGCCGTGTGGTACCGGCCACCAATGGGGCGACAATTAATATTACTAAGACATTTTAAAGCTATGAGATTAAGCTTTCAACTCTTGATACTTCTAAGTTCATGGTCTCTGCTTGTGAGTTGCGACACAATCAGCGATCCTATAGAAAACGCTCCAGTGCAAGTGCCAGATACTTTGGATAGAGCTATAGTATTAGAAGACTTTACAGGTCAGACTTGTGCCAATTGCCCAGACGCCACCAAAGAGGCTTTGAGATTAAAGTCTATTTATGGAGATAGACTGATTATCATGTTACCTCATGTAGGTTTTTTTGCAAGTCCATCTACAGGATTTCCTGCAAACTTTAGAACCCCAGAAGGAGATCAATTGGATCAGTTTTTTGGCATCGATGGTGCTTTACCCAGTGGTTTAGTAAACAGAAGAAGAACCAACAATGCTTGGAAACTAAATTACCTCAACTGGTCCTCTGCAGTACAAGTAGCTGCTCAACTTAAAAGCCCTTTTGTTTTAAACTTTACACATACTTATGATTCCTCAAGCAGACAAATCCAATTGAATGCAACGGTTCAAGTGATCAGTGTTCCCACCAACGTGCAGCATAACATAGCAGTATATATTTTAGAAGATAGTATCTTAAGTCCACAATTGCACAAAGCACCTGTAGGTATAGTGGAGGATTACATCCATAATAATATGCTACGCGGATCTTTTAATGGTGCTTATGGCGAATCTCTGGGCAACCCACCCTATACTTTGGGAA
>DAINOB010000303.1:0-2702 GCA_036735585.1 Cytophagales bacterium
TGACTACGAGGATAATAAATAACAATAGCCAAAGACCTCCTGTGATTAATTTTACTGGAGTATCATGGGGTGCTGCTGGAATTATCTGATTCTTCAAAGCTTAAAAAATTGATCCACCAACAAAAAAAGAGAAAACCACCGAGTTTTCACAGGGTGGTTTTTTAAAATGTTTGGTTTGTTTTTCAGAACATGACCTTAACTTCCTATCCTTAATCCTTAAATTCTACGGGTATTTTTATGGTTTCTCCTCCAAAATCATAGCTGATTTCCCGAAGTGAAAGGTTGTTCAACTGCTGCTTTACATAATTGCTCAGAACAGGGTTTTCGCTTCTCACGTCCACTACTTCCAGAAATAAATTCTGGCTAATCTTTGCGTACACAATCACCGTTTTGTTGTATGTGTCTATGTGGCTGAGCTCTGCTTTTACCAAAGCCTCGGTGATTACAGGCTTTATTTTCTGACTAAGCAATTTCATGCTGTTTTCTTTTTCATTTTCCCCTGAGGCTAGAGCTAAATTGCTTACAGTCAGTAGGATAATTAGTGTCAATGATCTGAAGATGGTTGTCATGATGTTTTGGTTTTTTGTTTTCTGTACATAAGATGCGGGCTTGTTAGCCACTGTTCAGAATTTTTGCCAGACGGGCTAATCGAGGGGTTGAAAGGCAGAAGCCAGTGATGGAAAACTTTAGATAGAGAGGATCTTTAGCTCAAGCAGAATGCATGGGTTGCAAATCGAGTCTGCGCAGGTTTTGGAAAATGAGCTGTAGATCTTGCCCTACATGATAATCCCGTGCATAGAGAAAGTCTAATCTTCTTTGTGTTTCATCATCCAGCGTGGAGTTGTTTCCTTTCCTTAAAGCAGGATGGATCACACCTGGTTTTAATTCTGGTAGTTCAGTATGCTGTTGATAGGCATATCCTACCCAGGTCCAGCGCCCGCTTAGAACCATTAGAGTATTGTTCCATAGCCTTCGAGGATGGCGAATAAATAGCCATGAAAAAGGACTGATCAACAACAATAGCGTGCTGATGAGTACATCAATCAGGCGTTTGTTGCGAATGGAAGCAGGTTCTAGTATGCTAAGTTTGATGTTGATGGCATAAATTTCCCCTCTAGATTTTGAGGAATTGCTGCCAATGGCATAGTCGCTGCCTTGAGGTACAATTTTAAACTCATTCACCTTGGCCGCATTGCGACTCATGAGTTCTATGACTTGGTTTACAGGTATGCTGTTAAGACAAAAAATCACTTCACCAGGACGATAGATATCCAACAAATCATCAATCCGCTCTACAGGTCCCAAGTATTGTGGATCCTGCGAATCTACTAACCCCGGGCTGATGTAGCCCAAATAATGCGATTCTATGCCTGCTTGTTTGATCAACCCGGCCACACGGTCTGTTTCAGATTTCTCCCCTACAATGATTATTTTCTTGATAGAAGGTGCGTCATCTGATCTCCACTTGCGGGCTATAAGTCCACTCAGCCAACGGGTGCTGAATAAAGCGACCATAGCATACAAGCCCCCTAAAACTATCATGGCTCTGGAAAATCGAATATCCTCCACAAAATTGCTTGCAGCAGAAATCAACAAAGTGCCTAGCAGAATGCCTCTACCAATCCTATACAGTTTGAATGGCCTGTCATAGCCCCCATTCACATACACGCTCAGTATCCAAACAAGAATATACAATGGCACGGCAACCAATTTAAACTCTGGCGGGAAGTAATCTTTCTGGAATTTGTAATTCAATTCCCAAAAATTTACCAGCAAAAACATGCCGATAAGCAATACGATCACATCCGCTATGGGCAGGGCAATGCTGGTAATCAAGTTGCGTAAGAACACAAAACCGGTCAATGCCCAACGGATCAACTTCACAGACCATAAATAGAGAGGCTGCTTTGGGAAATGTTTGAGCACAAAGCGCTCCATAGCCCCATAAAATACGCCAATGTATGCAGGAGTGTCTTTTCTAGTGCTTTCGCCTTTGTAATGAATAATGCGGGTAAGAGGAAAGTAGTAATTTTTATACCCTGCCTTTTGCAATCTGTAGGAAAGGTCAGTATCCTCCCAAAACATAAAAAATTGCTCATCCAAGAGGCCTGTTTTCTCTAGTGCCTCTGCTCTTAACAACATGAATGCTCCAACCAGAATATCTACCTCATGCACCTCATCAGGAGAGAGATAGCCCAGATAATAGCGATCGAAAACCTTAGACTTTGGAAAGAATTGATGCAACCGCAGCACTTTGTACAAGCTTACACTGGCTGTGGGGAAAGCCCGCTTTGATTCGGGTAAAAAATTTCCCTTGCCATCTACCATTTTTACACCTAGGCCGCCTGCATCTGGATATGAGTCCATGAATGCGATTACTTTCTGAAAGCAATCTTTCTCTACTACGGTATCGGGATTCAGCAACAGATAATAGTTGCCCTTAGCTTCTTTGATAGCTTGATTGTTTGCTTTGGAATAGCCCACATTCTCTTTATTGGCTATCAAACGAAACTGTGGAAATTTCTTAGCAACCAGCTCAGCAGATCCATCGGCAGAATGATTGTCCACCACAATTACCTCGCCTTCTATTTCCTGCATAGCATTCCATACTGAGTCCAGACAATGATTGAGGAAATGCACCGCATTATAGGACACTATGATGATCGACAGCTTCAAGGCTTATTCGTAATGAAATAGGGTAC
>DAINOB010000304.1:0-2698 GCA_036735585.1 Cytophagales bacterium
GCCGGTGGAGGCACAGATGTATTTACCATGTTAAGATAATTCATCAATCGATGCATACCTTCTATTCCACCCAATATGGCTTCTTCGCTGAAACGAAGAGATTCTCCTGCTTCGTACACCAATATTGTTTTACCTTGTTTTTCTGCTTGTTGGCGCAAAGACTTGTCCCTCAAAGGTGAATTGATGAGCAAGGGAGCTCCAAAAGCTTCAGCCAACTCTACATTTCTAGGATTGTCAAATACACAGCGGATTTGTGGGTGGTTGTAAATCATGCCTCCACCCGTGTGAAAATCTACTCCGAGGTCGATGATAGGTAGAATCTCCTTCGTCACAAAATGCGCCATTCTACTGGCTAAAGAACCTAATTCTGTACCAGGGAAGGAGCGATTTACATCTTTGCCATCTGGTACATAGCGTGCAAAATTGATAAATCCGTAAATATTAAGAAGCGGAATAGCAATGACAGTTCCTGATTCAGGGATCACCAATCCCTTACTGATCATTCTTCGAATTATTTCTGTGCCATTTACCTCATCGCCATGCATTCCCGCCAAAAGCAAGATCACGGGGCCATCCTGTAAGCCTCTATACACATAGATAGGTATATCAATGGGTGTGCGAGAGGCAAGTGTTGCCAAATTTATAATCATGCTCCCCTGTTGACCAGGTCTGAACACACGATCGCGAATGATCAAATTTTCAGGCATCTTGCTCGTAATTGCCTGAAAAATAGAAATAAAAACCTACAAAGATTATTTTTTAGGAATCTCTACATCATCGTAGAAATCAGTCTCAAACGTCTTTACGCTGGGTTTGGCATTTTTCAAAACATCATACACCATGTAGATTACGATGATGGGTGAAAAAGAAAACATCAATATAAAGGCATTCAGCGGGAATGGGAAAAAAGGCAGTATCGTGTATATCAGCAAATATGCTGTAGCGATTAATACGGAATTACGAAGCATAGATAGAGGTGTTAGTGAATTTATAAAGTTGAATTGATAGAATGTTTAAGTAAAAGATATGAACCGAACCTTATGATTAGGCCTAGCCCTTTGACATAGGTTTGCAGGTCGTTAATTACATAGAAACAAGAGTAAGGCGTATAGTGTTGTCATAATGCTAAATTTGCATGTATTGAATGCCTCAGAAGTTCATAGCGCCCATAATACTTCATATTGGAAATCTGTAGTAGATGCAGTGACTACCACTTGGAAAGGATTGAAAATCACTTTATTACATCTAAAAAAGAGGGGTAATAAGCGAGCCATCTCAGATATCAAAAACGATGCCTACTTCCAAGAATCAACAGGTGCCATCACTGTAGAGTATCCTTATGAATCCCTACCAGTTCCAGATCATGGCAGGTATCGATTGCATAATGAAATTGAAGATTGTATTGTTTGTGATAAATGCGCCAAAATATGTCCGGTAGATTGTATAGAAATTGAAGCTATAAAGGCTGAGGGCGAGGTTCGCAAAACGTCTGATGGCTCCACCGTACGATTGTATGCTGCCAAGTTTGATATTGATATGGCGAAGTGCTGTTTTTGTGGATTATGTACCACGGTATGCCCTACAGAATGCCTTACCATGACTCCGTCTTATGATTTTTCTGAATTTGATGTGAGGGACATGGTATACCAGTATTCAGACCTTGATCTGGTACAAATAGCCCAACTGCGCGCAGAGGAGGAAAAACGTGCAGAGGCCAAGCAAGCTGCGAAAGCGATTCAAAATCAAACTGCTACAAATCAAGAAACCAGCAAACCTGCTTTTAAACCAGTACTTAAGCCTAAACTCCCCCCCCTAGACCCTTCTTGAATCTTCCTTACGACATTTTCTTTTGGTTTTTTGGCGTTTCAGCTGGGCTTTTCGCCTTGGGTGTGTTGTTTTTCAATAAACTACTTCATGCTGCATTCTCTCTGATGGGTAGTTTTATATCGGTTGCCGGGTTGATCATGATGATGGGTGCACCCTTTGTAGCCATTTCTCAGATATTGATCTACATAGGGGGCATATTAATCCTTATCGTTTTTGGTGTATTTCTCACCAACAAGGACCAAGAAGTGTCGGGCAAGATATCTTTCAGAACCTTGATTCGTCTTTCAGCGAGCTTGGTAATTATCCTTGGCATTTATTACTTTCAAGTGTATCAATGGCCTATTAATCACGAGAATTTATTTGTGAAAGAGCACGTGCAAAGTACTTCAGCCCTTGGATTCCAACTGCTTACCTACGCAGCACTTCCATTGCAACTGATCGCATTGCTCTTGCTATTTGTATTGGTGGCGGCTACTTGGTATGGTTCGTTTTATCAAAAAGAAGAAAATGGCCAGTTTTAACATCTTGTATATCTCAGGAGCACTTTTCTTTATAGGAACATTGGTAGTGCTTACACGCAAAAATGCAATACTGATCCTTATGGGTATAGAATTGATGTTAAATGCCTCCATTCTCAATTTTATCGCATTTGATTCCACTCATAAGGGTATTTCTGGGGGGCTGATGGCCTTATTTATTTTAGTAGTGGCAGCGGCAGAAGTTACGCTTGCCTTGGCCATATTGTTAGGTATTTACAAGCGCTATGGAAGTACCAATCCTGATGCGATCACTCGTTTAGGGGCATGATGAACAGTGCTTTGTCAATGTCGGGAGCTCTGGTTGCTCTGGTTTTTCCTTTTTTGGCGTTTGC
>DAINOB010000305.1:0-2681 GCA_036735585.1 Cytophagales bacterium
GTAGCCTTTGAAAAGCTCAAAAATGTGTGTACGATGTATGAAACTGCCCCTTAAAAACCAACGGCCTCCACTACATAGAACTCCACTCTTCTGTTAAGGGCGCGTCCCTCTTCTGTATCGTTATCAGCGATGGGATTGTCAGCACCAAATACGTTTACTACCAAAGCATTTCTAGGAATTCCACCTTTCATAAGGTATTCGAGTGCTGCATTGCCCCTTTTTTCAGATAGTTTCTTGTTGTATTCGATAGATCCTTTTGAGTCGGTATTGGCATTCATCTCTATCTGAATTTCAGGATAGAATTTGTAATACTTAATCAATCCATCCAGTACCAATTTTGCCTCATCCTTGAGAACATGGCTATCAAAATCAAAATACACATTCTCAAAAAGACTGTTTGAAGCTTCTCTATTAGAGCCTTTCACATTTACATCTACCAATTCTAATTCACCCAAATCAGATAATTTCATATTCTTGTCTCCCATGCGTATCCTGTAGTTTTTGTCACTAGATAGGTTTTCAAAACGCAATACTCCATCATTGCCCAACTGGCTGTATTTCAAAACTGTTCCATCTTCGTCCACTAGATAAATAGGTGCATCTATATCGGGAGAACTTTCACCTGATTTCTTTTGGATGCGAGCAATAAATGTGAAACTTTTAAAATCGCCCAAATGAACCGTAACATCATTTTTAGAGGCAGCTGTTGGGTCTATAGTTGCATCGGCAGTAGGTAAGCTAAACTTTACTTTTCTGTCCATTTCTTGGAATCTACGGCTTTCAGGAATGATGGTCTCTTGGTCATCTTCAAAATACTTGACGTCTCCTATTTTCACGTCCAGATCGTTGTCAATTGATACCTTATAATTCCTGTTTCTCGGTAGATTTTTAAATACCACCATACCAGAATCATCTGTTTCTGCTTTCTGTAAAACAGTACCATCATCGGCTACCAATATGGCGACAGAATTGTTGGCAGTTGCTCCACCGCTTTTATATTCCAATCGGGATATGATGTCGATAGTTTTCTCCTCGATCTCCATATTATTTGCCATCTGATTGACTAGGCTTACTTTCTTGTTCAGCTCTACTTCATAAATATCGTCACCACCAATAGCACCCTCTCTATTCGAGGTGAAGTAGGCCATGTTTTGTGAATACATAAAATAAAAGTCATCCCTGCTTGAATTGAAAGGAAGACCAATATTCTTCACTTGAGCAAAGTCTGTTCCGTAGGCCATGAAGATATCTATCCCGCCAAAGCCTTCTCTTCCCGTACTTGAGAAAAAGAGTGCATGCTCTCTGCTATCATAAAAAGGAGTAATGTCCAAGAACTCTGTATTTACATTGGGTCCCGCATTGATGGGCAAATTCCAGTCTCCTCCTTTTGGGCGTATGCTATACCAAATGTCAGTCATGCCCAAACCCCCAGGTCTATTGGAAGCAAAATACAAGGTATCTTCAGTGGCATTGATAGAAGGTTGCTTGGTATCATAGCCGGGTAAATTCACTAAGTTATTTAATCGATTAGGCAAGCCCCATTTTCTTCCCTCTTTCTGAATTACATAAATGGCGCATTCATTTTCCTCCTCAGCACAACTAGAATAATAATATCGAAGGCCATCAGGACTGAACTGTCCCGTGCCATCATTGCGCTCCGTGTTGATGGCATCAAAATTATCCCCAAGTCGGAGTTGTGTCCATTTGTCTTTGCTGTACACAAAACGATAAATATCACTAAAATAAGTGCCTGAAGACCGATCTACAACAGGACCTCCTTTAGAGCCGGGTCTGCTACTGGTAATGGCCAAGATGGTGTCTCCACAGCAAATCGCAGGGGCATATTCAGAAAATTTGGAATTTACTGGGGCCTGTAAATGGGTAATTGAATATTTGTTAGAGTTGAATTTCAATTGCTCTAAGGCCAAATCACAGCCTCTTTTCTCAAACTCTGCCTTTTTGAGAATCTTCTGCTCATCTGGTGTTTTTGGCTTAAACTCAGAGATAAAGGTTCCAAAATTGTCAAAGGCTTCCTGATACTTCCCATTAATTTTCAGCATACTTGCCAACCAATATTTGTGCAGCGGAAAGGCAGTAGAATCTACTTTCATAGCCTTGAGATACCAGCGTTCAGCATTCAGATAATCATAAAAACTGCGGTAAGATTCCGCCAACATGTAGGTGGCATACACATCATCAGCATCCTCTTTAATGGAAAGGAGGAAGTATTTAGATGCCTCAAAAAATTCCTCTCTTTTGAAGTAGGCATCTCCAATTTTGCTGTTCTTGGATTTTTTTAACTTCTGGACTTGCTGTGCCTCAGCAGTGATTACGGAGAATATCCATAAAAGAAGAAAACATATTCCGTTTCTTGTGATTCTCCTGCAGTTGATCATGGCTACGGTTTAGAGACGCTAAACTAATAAATCATCTGCCAAATGCTTTCATTTTACTCATGGCACCAGACAAGGATTGCTTATTCACTGACTTCATCATTTTGCGCATATCATTGAATTGCTTCAGCAAGTTATTTACTTGCTGTATGGTGGTTCCGCTGCCATCCGCGATTCTCTTCTTTCTATTAGCATTGATGATATCAGGGTTAGAGCGTTCGTGAGGTGTCATAGATCGGATAATAGATTCTACAGGTTTGAAGGCATCGTCAGTGATGTCTATATCTT
>DAINOB010000306.1:0-2647 GCA_036735585.1 Cytophagales bacterium
AAAGGGATGTTTTTAAAGGTATTCGTTATTCCAGGATCCTGAAAAACAAGCTTATATTTGCTCCCCAGTGGAGAAACTCCTGTAGGTATACATCTGGAGCCGTTGGCAGTATAATATACCCCTGCTAAGTCTTGAGATTTAATAGAGCTTTCGAAACAGAGTAATAGGAATAAGGTAACCGTTAAGAATTTCATATTTGTCAGAGTTTAATTTGAGCTTAAACAACAGGATTTATTTTATCTAAAAAAAAGACACTTGTACCATTAAAGTGCCTGTGATAAAACCTATTATAAATTTAACTATTTTGTTTTCAGCAGTCATATATGACTGATAATTTACAATTTAGATCTTTAAAAAATTCCCACCTTTAGTGCTTAAGGTGGTTAAAAACAGAAATAATTTTACCTTGCGCATCCTCTACCTCCACCAATACTATTTCAAACCTGAAGAGGGCGGCCCTATTCGCTCCTCCTATCTCGCTCAGGCCATGGCTGCCGCAGGGCATGAAGTACTGATGCTCAGTACCCACAATGGTTCAGGAGTAAAAGAGGAAGCAGAAGCCAACTACCGAGTGATCCGCTTGCCCATTGCCTATCACAACACCTTCAGTACCTACCAACGCCTTAGAGCCTGGTGGGCTTATCAAAGTCATTGCAGGGCCATTGTGCCTTCTCTAGGCCCATTTGATCTGGTCTATGCCAGCAGTACTCCTCTTTCTGTGGGCATTTTAGCTTTGCTTCTTCAAAAAGATCTTTCCCTGCCCTACATTTTCGAAGTTCGGGATGCCTGGCCTGAAGTGCCTCTGCGCGCGGGCTACTTGAAATTTCCAGGGTTAGGTCACTTGTTAAAACATCTGGCAGCGCGTATTTACCGCAATGCTTTGGGGGTGGTAGCGCTTGCACCACCTGTGCAGGAGTGGTTACAGAAGAAGTATCAAGTTTCCAATGTACACTACTGCCCCAATCTAAGTGATGTAGACTATTATCCACGAGCTGACCTACCTGAAACAGCACCTTTGCAGCTGGTGTATGCCGGCAGTCTGGGTAGGTCTTCAGGCTTCCCAGAGCTTCTGGAGTGGGCGGATTACATCCAACATCATCAACTGCCTATAACGATCCATGTGGCAGGCGAAGGACATTATAAAGAGCAGGTGGCAGCATTGGCTCAACAGAATACACATCTACAGTATCACGGACACTTGCAAAGAGCTGAACTTAGAAACTTATTTCACCGCTGCCATTATGGGTTGGTGTGGTTTGAACGCAAGAATGGCTACGATTGGAACAG
Organism: Cytophagales bacterium; assembly: GCA_036735585.1. Classification (GTDB taxonomy): domain Bacteria; phylum Bacteroidota; class Bacteroidia; order Cytophagales; family JAIYAX01; genus JAIYAX01. The sequence continues at coordinate 1,288 of DAINOB010000306.1, forward strand.
CCCCAACAAATTCTTTGATTACCTAGCAGCAGGTCTTCCCGTAATCTGTACTACGGAAGCTTGGTATAGCACAATGGCTTCAGCGCAGGGTGCGGGTATATTGGCAAAAGAAGGATCTCTAGAAAAACTTTCTCATGAGCTACTCCAAGAGGGTCCGAGGTATCTCGAAAGGTCAGGAGCAGCAACAAATCTGGCTCGATCTCATTTTCACAAGGAACACCATAGCGCTTCACTGGTGGCTTTCCTGGAAGAGTGTTTCAGGGTTTATACTTCGAAGCCATAAAAATCTTCTTTGCATCTGGGTCGGCCATAAGTTCTTGAATGGAGACCGCCTTATTTTTATCCATATAAGCTTTTACAATTTGTAAACCGAACCAGCGGCCCACTCTTCCCGGGCAGCTGGGGCCTATCTCTGCGATATAGGGCCTTTCGCCAACGTATTTATTTACTATCCGATGTTCTGTAGAGAATAGGTGCTCTTGCTCTACCAAATAGGCCCAAATGTCTGTTTTTGTTTTTTCGAGTATGGTCAATTCTTCTTGAGTGTAGCCCATCACAATGCTATCCGGAGCGCAGGGCAACAGATGTTGTACTAGGTAGTAGGCTTTGCCATAATACACCATTTCTGCCACAAGGCTTTGGTCTAGCTCATTCACTTGGTTAAACTGATTGGAAATCAACAATCCTGCTATGGATGCTAGGCTGGCGGGATGGTACCGCTGCCAGATATAGTCAGGAATATCAGGTTTGAATCGTCCTTGGCTGCCAGTGAAGTAATCTAAGCTGATGACCAAGAGACTATCCGTGTAGAACAAATCGGTGCCAAAACCGGTAACCACCGTAGCTACCATAGGTATGTTAAAGCTGGGATAATAGTATTGGATATATCCAAAAAGTCGAGAAAGGTCTTTGGATATGGGTTCAAGACTTTTAAAAACTTCGTAAGTTCCTTGTTTCAGGGTATCAATGTAGGGGTCCTCATTGAGCCTTAGTACTTGATTGTAAAGCACTCCCTTTTCCGCATATCCATATACTTGCAGGAATTGATTGGCAAACAGTGGATACCGTTTAAGAAACTCTAGAACATCTGTAGTATCCTGAAGCTTGCTGATTTCGCGATCCATATCCACAATTTTCAATTCATTAATCGCTGTTTCAGCCTCGGGTATGGTAGGGCAGGTGCTTCGATCACAAGCATATAAACAAAAACAAATACTCAGTATATAAGTGTATCGATTCATTTTCTCGTATTTTTGTGGGTAAAATTACCTTAATCCCCTTTCCACATGAAAAAGATTTTACTTCTAATCATTGGCATTTCAATATACAGTTCCTCAACTGCTCAAGTCAGAATAGGCCT
>DAINOB010000307.1:0-2634 GCA_036735585.1 Cytophagales bacterium
ATCATTCCTCTGGTGCAGCAGGATAATTATCAAGACTATTATTTACATTTGAGGTTTAGTTTTATAAAACATGCAGATACAGATCATAAGAAATTGCTTTTTAATACTCCTTTTTATTTCAGGATTGAATGTACACAGCCAGACTTTAGAGGTGAAGACCTCAAAATTTGCTCAACTGGCACAGGAGCTTCCCACGCCTAATCGTTACAGATCTGCCTCAGGTAATGCTGGTCCTGATTATTGGCAGCAGCGTGCAGATTATGTCATCGATGTAACCTTGGATGATGAAAGGCAAAGTATTGCAGGCAAGGAAACCATCACCTATTTCAACCAATCGCCTGACGAGTTGAGGTACCTTTGGTTGCAGCTAGACCAGAATCTTTTTGATAAAAATTCGGATACCTATAAAACTGAAACAGGGGGAATGAGTGAAACCATGTATTCAGGAAGCTTGCTAAGAGAGAAGAATAGACAAAATTTCGATGGAGGCTTTAAAATCAAAAATGTACTAGATAAAGCAGGCAGTAAACTCAATTACACCATCAATAAAACGATGATGAGGGTAGATCTACCTTCACCATTAAAACCAGGGGGAAGTTTTGTTTTTCAGGTGGTTTGGAATCATAACATCAACAACGCAAGAACCCTCGGTGGCAGGTCAGGATATGAATACTTCCCTACGGATGATAATTACCTGTATGAAATGGCGCAGTGGTTTCCCCGAATGGCAGTGTATGACGATGTAAACGGATGGCAACACAAGCAATTTTTAGGATCAGGAGAGTTTGCCCTAGCCTTTGGAAATTATAGAGTAAACATCACAGCACCAGCAGATCATATAGTAGGTGCTACGGGGGTATTGATTAACAGTGCACAAGTGCTGTCAAAAGCACAGCAACAAAGGCTAGATCAAGCCAAAAGCGCAACAAAGCCTGTCATTATCGTGAGCCAAAAAGAAGCAGAATCTGCCGAAAAGAGTAAATCCAAGAATAAAAAGACCTGGAGCTTTGAAGCAAAGAATGTGAGGGATTTTGCCTGGGTGAGCTCTAGAAAATTTATTTGGGATGCTATGGGTGTGAAAATTGGCAACAATACCGTGATGGCTATGTCATATTACCCCAAAGAAGGAAATCCTTTGTGGGAGAAATACTCCACGGAGGCCATAGCACATACGCTACGGGTTTATTCCAAATTCACTATTGACTATCCGTATCCTGTAGCCATTTCTGTAAATGGACCTGTGGGAGGCATGGAGTATCCTATGATTTGCTTTAATGGGCCAAGGCCAGAGCCTGATGGCACTTATTCTGCGCGTACCAAATACGGATTGATATCGGTGATCATCCATGAAGTGGGGCACAATTTCTTCCCTATGATCATCAATTCCGATGAGCGCCAGTGGACATGGATGGATGAGGGGCTGAATACCTTTATGCAATTTCTTGCCGAACAAGAATGGGAGCAGGAGTATCCATCCAGAAGAGGCGATCCCAGAGACATCGTAGCCTACATGAGCAGCGACCCCAAAAATTTGGAGCCCATCATGACCAATTCCGAATCTGTAAAGCAGCTGGGAAACAATGCCTATGGAAAACCTGCTACGGCACTGAATATTTTGAGGGAGACCATCATGGGCAGGGAGCTGTTTGATTATGCTTTTAAAGAATATTCCAGAAGATGGGCATTTAAGCATCCTATGCCTGCGGACTTCTTCCGTACTATGGAAGACGCCAGCGGTGTAGATCTGGATTGGTTCTGGAGAGGATGGTTTTATGGTATAGAGCCTGTGGACATATCTTTAGAGGAGGTGAAAACATACATCTTAGATACCCAAGACCCAAGAGTAGAAAATCCAAAGAAAAAGACAGAGGCTGATGCCAGGCCGAAGAGCTTTAGCTATCAAAAGAATGCTGAAATCAAACTAAAAAGGTATGTAGAGGAAAAGCCTGAATTATTAGATTTTTACAACAGCTATGATCCCTACCAAGTGTATGAAGAAGATGTAAAGACTTTTGAACGCTACTATGAAAGCCTAACAGAAGAAGAAAAGGGATTGCTAGGGGAGAAGAAATTTTACCATGTCATCAAATTTAAGAATGTAGGTGGTTTGGTGATGCCAATCCTTCTGCAATTGAATACTGAAGATGGGAACAAAGAAATTGTACGCATTCCTGCGGAGATTTGGAGGCGCAATGAGGCTGAGGTTACCAAGGTATTTACCACCAGCTCACCCTTGGAAAAGGTAATTTTGGATCCTTATTTTGAAACTGCCGATATCAATGTAGAAAACAATAATTTTCCTAAGGAGGCGGCTGTTGACAGATTTAAATTGTACAAGGATAGGCGATCTAGAGAGAGCAACCCTATGCAAAAGGCTCAACCTGGGGATAAGAAATAGCATTAGCTTCTTTTTTTACTTTCAAACATTCGTTTATTTTTGCAGCCCTGTTGGGGGTAGAGTGTTCACCTCACCATGTCTTTCTCGGGATGACTCGCTGTAGGCGGTTCATCTCGGGGTGTAGCGCAGCTCGGTAGCGCGTTCGCATGGGGTGCGAGAGGTCGTGGGTTCAAATCCCGCCACCCCGACAGATTAAGCCCTGTTCATTTCGATGGCAGGGCTTTTTTATTGATCCT
>DAINOB010000308.1:0-2583 GCA_036735585.1 Cytophagales bacterium
CTACCTTGTTGATGGAAGTCCAGCTTTGTCCCTCATTTCCTGAAAAGTAGAGGCCCTTTTCTGTACCTGCATAGAGCAATCCTTTTTTGTTGGGGTCTTCTCGAATCACGCGTGTATAGTCATCTGCAGGAATACCGTTGGTGATCTTGGTCCACGTTTTTCCAAAATCTTTCGTGCGAAAAAGATAGGGTTTGGTATCGTCCCATTTGTATCGTGTAGCTGTCAGAAACGCTGTGCCGGCATCGTGCGGAGAGGCTTCGATAATGGAAATAAGGGCTTCAGGAGGTAATCCCGGAATCGTCAGTTTTTGCCATGTTTTTCCTGAATCTCTCGTCAAATGCACCCATCCATCGTCAGATCCTGTCCACCAAACGCCTTTTTGAACAGGACTTTCGGAAAAGGTAAAGATGGTACAATGGGTTTCTGCCCCTGTATTGTCCAAAGTAAGAGGACCTCCACTGGGTTTTAGCTTTTTAAGATCGTTGGTGGTGAGGTCAGGGCTTAATATTTCCCAGCTCATGCCCTCATCGCAGCTTCGGTGTACAAATTGAGAAGTGACGTACATGCAATTTTTGTCATGGTGAGAAAATACAATGGGAAAGGTCCAATTGAACCGCACTTTCATGTTTTCTGCTGCTCCGCCTATGTGATTTTCAGGATACACCATCACCTGCTGCGATTCGGTAATGGTATGATCATAGCGTGTGATAGAACCCATATAATTGCCACCAAAAACGACTCCGGGCTTCAGAGGATGTGCTGCCACATAGCCCGATTCTCCACTGGGGATAGCAACCCAATGCTTAGGGGTAATTGACCATGAACGGGAGCGGCTCGGAATACATACAGCAGAATTGTCCTGCTGTGCACCATAAATATTGAAAGGGAAGGCATCATCTACTGATACATGGTAAAATTGCCCTGTGGCGATGTCGATATCTGTCCAGTTATCCCCCCCATTGGTGCTTACTTCTGCGCCACCATCGCTGGCCAGAATTATTTTTTGGGGATCCTTAGGATTGATCCACAGATCATGGGTGTCGCTATGACCGATATTGATTCTTTGGAAGGTTTTGCCTCCGTCTTTGGATCTAAAAAACGAAACATTGAGCACATACACCGTATTTGGATCCACGGGGTCGGCATAGAGATGCATGTAGTACCAAGGCCGCTGGGTGAGGTTTTTATCTTCATTGATGCGTGCCCATGTTTTGCCTGCATCGGTTGATTTGTAGAGGCCCGTCTGCTTGCTTTCGATTAGTGCATACACCGTTTTGCCATCTGGGGCTGGAGCCACACCTATTTTGCCTAAAATCCCTTTTGGCATCCCTGGATTTTCTGAGAGTCGGTTCCATGATTCTCCACCATCTGTAGATTTGTATAGTCCACTGCCTTTGCCCCCACTGCTCATGGTATAGGCATTTCGATAGGCCTGCCAAGTAGAAGCATACAACACGCGAGGATTGGAGGGATCCAGTCGCACATCCACGGCTCCGGTGCTGTCATTGACAAAGAGCACTTTGCGCCAGTTTTTGCCGCCATCGGTAGATTTAAAAACGCCACGCTCAGGATTAGGTCCGTAGATTTTGCCCATAGCAGATACCCAAAGGGTTTGAGCATCCTGTGGATGAACAGCGATATGAGAAATGGCATAGGTTTTTTCCAAACCTATCGCTTGCCAGGTATTGCCGCCATCCAATGATTTGTACATGCCATCACCAAAGGAAATATTTCCGCGAATTTCGGTTTCGCCCATGCCTGCATAGACCACAGAAGGATCAGAGGGTGCTACAGCCAAGGCTCCAACACTGGAGGAGCCAAAACTAGAATCTGCAAGTGGAAGCCAATTGATCCCACCGTTTGTAGTGCGCCAGATGCCTCCGCCAGTAGCACCAAAGAAGTAGGTATGGGGCTGATCAGGATGACCTGCCACAGCAAGGGAGCGACCTGCACGCCAAGGACCAATAGAGCGCCATTTCAATGCCTTGAGCACTTCTGTCTCAGTTTTTAAAGTAGTTTGTGAAAAGGTAGGCTGCCATAGGAGCAATACCAGCAGAACATAGTGTTTTCTCATGCAGGCAAGATATAGAAAAAGGCAATAGTGAGGAAGGTGATGTCTAGGACTGATACCAAGACCCAGATGATGATGAAGACAATGACTAATACCAAGACTGGCCAAATTCAGCTCATGTCTGCCCTAAATACCAAAAATGGCGATATATTCATTCCGAAGGGATGATAGGATTATAGAAAATTCAATTCCCCGACCTACCTAAACCCTGAAGGGGGTGAAATAATCATCGGATTTCAAATCCTACGATAGGGCTTCTGGATTACAAATCCAGAAGAGCTGTTTCTAACAGTGTTGTTGGATTTCAAATCCAGAAGAGCTGTTTTAAATAAATAGCACAATTAGGAATATATTTTCTTGTACTACCTCTTGACTCGTATGGGTAAAATGATTTGCTTTGAAGGGGTTGAGTCAAAAAACTAAACGAAAGCAAATGATAAGTTGCTCAACAGTGCTAGCAGTGTTCGTTCGATTATGAAGAGGCTTTTATTCTATTTATCAATAGTATTATT
>DAINOB010000309.1:0-2577 GCA_036735585.1 Cytophagales bacterium
CATTCTAACCAGCTGAACTACCACTCCAATATTTCAAAGTTCTCGACTAGCGACCTTCCCGATGAATCGGGACAGGCATTCTAACCAGCTGAACTACCACTCCAATATTTCAAAGTTCTCGACTAGCGACCCTTCCAATGAATCGGGACAGGCATTCTAACCTTCCGATAGCTATCGGAATGAACTACCACTCTAAAAAACAAGAGGCATTTTTCTGATGCGGATGCAAATGTAAAACTAGCATCACTATTCACCAAATCTGAAGGTTTAATTTTTTTGAAATCTGTAACCTCATTATTTCTGACTCTCCCAAAATGAAAAAGCGTTACATTTGAAGCCATTTTAAAGCCATGCTGTTGGATTTTGAGAAGCCTATAAAAGAACTAGAAGATAAGCTACATGACATGAAAGTGCTCGCTGAGCAAAACAATGTAGATGTTACTGAAGCTGTAAAAGCATTGGAAGACAAAATTAAGAAACTGAAAAAAGATGTTTATGGAAATCTAACACGTTGGCAACGTGTTCAATTATCTAGGCATCCAGATAGGCCCTATTCATTAGATTACATTATGGCCATTACAGATTCCTTTGTCGAGTTACACGGTGATCGACAAGTAAAAGATGATCCAGCCATGATCGGTGGCTTAGGTTCTATCGGAGGTCGTACATGTATGATTATTGGTCATCAGAAAGGAAGAAATACCAAACAAAGGCAGTATCGAAATTTTGGCATGGCAAATCCTGAAGGCTATCGTAAAGCTCTTCGGCTCATGCAGATGGCGGAAAAATTTAATAAGCCAATCATTACTTTAATAGACACCCCTGGAGCTTTCCCAGGCCTTGAAGCAGAGGAAAGAGGACAGGGCGAAGCTATAGCTAGGAATCTGAAGGAAATGTTTAACCTTACTGTTCCCATTATTTGCATTATTATCGGTGAAGGTGCCTCTGGTGGGGCATTAGGTATAGGTATAGGAGATAGGGTATACATGTTAGAAAATACTTGGTATTCAGTTATTTCTCCAGAATCTTGTTCTTCAATTTTGTGGAGAAGTTGGGAGTACAAAGAGCAAGCAGCAGAAGCACTTCGCCTTACAGCTATCGATATGAAAGCCAATGGGATGATAGATGATATCATAAAAGAACCAGTGGGAGGGGCTCACACAGATGCTGTTGCTATGGCGAGAAAAATCAAGAAAGCTATTTTAGATACCCTTGCTGAATTAGACGGTATTCCTCAAGATCAATTATTAGCCTCCCGCATAGAGAAATTTTGTGCTATGGGCGTATTCACAGAGTAGTTATGAAGCTACACACGATCAACACTGGTTTCTTTAAGCTTGATGGTGGAGCCATGTTTGGGACAGTGCCAAAGACACTTTGGAATAGATTGAACCCAGCAGATGACAACAACATGTGCACATGGGCCATGCGCTGCTTGTTAATTGAAGATGGAGACCGTTTGATTTTGATCGACAACGGTATAGGCAGTAAGCAAGACGATAAATTCTTTGGACACTATTATTTGCATGGAGAAGATTCTCTTAAGAAATCTCTAGCAAAACTTGGTTTTGGTCCTGAACAAATAACAGATGTATTTCTCACACATTTGCATTTTGATCATTGTGGAGGAGGAGTAGAATGGAACAAAGACAGAACAAAATTTCAACTTACTTTTCCAAATGCCACTTATTGGTCAAATACAGACCATTGGAACTACGCCCTTAATGCAAACCCTAGAGAGAAAGCCTCATTTCTAAAGGAAAATTTATTACCTATCGATGAATCAGGACACTTACAGTTTGTAGATATCCATAGCAAATATTTTACGCCTTCAATAGAAGTATTTTTTGCTGATGGACATACAGGCAAAATGATGGTTCCGATAATTAGTTACAAAGGTAAACGAGTGATTTTTTGTGCTGACCTCATCCCTAGTACCTCACATATACCTGTTAATTATGTGATGGGATATGATGTAAGGCCATTGTTGACGATGGATGAGAAGCAAAAGTTATTAGAAAATGCCATCGATATGCATGCGATTTTATTTTTTGAGCATGACCCAACTATTGAATGTGCTACTGTTCAAAAAACTGAAAAAGGATTCAAGTTATTGGATAGCATGCAGTTGAAAGAAATATAACTCCAAAGTGCAAAAGAAAACTATTGGCTTGGTGCTTTCAGGCGGAGGAGCGAGAGGTTTTGCTCATTTGGGTGTTATGAAAGCACTAACAGAATTGGGTATTCACATTTCTGAAATCAGTGGCACGAGTGCAGGTGCAATTGCAGGTAGCCTTTTTGCAGCAGGATATGAACCTGACCAAATCCTTGAAATTATAGAAGAAACCAATGTTTTTGATTTTCTACGGCCTGTTTTCAACAAACCAGGACTCAGCAGCATGGAAAAAGTAGAGGAAGTTCTATCAAATTATCTCTCAGAAGACAGTTTTGAATCACTCCAAATTAGGCTTTTTGTGAATGCCACAGATTTGAATTCAGGCGAAGAAATTTTCTTCAGTAGAGGCCCTTTGATAAAGCCCATAGTAGCTTCAGCATGTATTCCAGTTATTTTTTCAC
>DAINOB010000310.1:0-2576 GCA_036735585.1 Cytophagales bacterium
GAAGCTGTAAACCCAGTAGTAGAAGGTTTCGTAAGGGCTAAGGGCGATAGCATGTACGCCAGCGATTTTACCAAAATACTTCCTATATTAATTCATGGTGATGCTGCTGTAGCAGGTCAGGGTGTCGTGTATGAGGTTACTCAAATGGCTAAACTTAAAGGCTATTTTACAGGAGGAACCATACATTTTGTGATAAACAACCAAGTTGGGTTTACCACAGACTTTGAAGATGCTCGCTCCAGTATTTACTGTACCGATGTGGCAAAAATCATTGATGCTCCGGTTTTACACGTAAATGGAGATGACCCTGAAGCCGTAGTTTTTTGTTGTAAACTAGCTGTAGAGTTCAGACAAAAGTTTCAAAGAGATATCTTCATTGACATGGTTTGCTACAGAAGGCATGGCCACAATGAAAGTGATGAGCCTAAGTTCACCCAACCTAAGTTGTATAATATTATTGCCAATCACCCCAATCCAAGAGAAATCTACGTAAAGAAACTCAGCGAAAAAGGCCAGGTAGATGCAGAATTGGCAAAATCCATGGACAAAGCTTTCAGAGACCTGCTCCAAGACAGGCTGAACATGGTAAAGCAAAAGGCAGTGCCTTACAGCTATCAAAAACTTGAAAAAGAGTGGAAAGAACTTAAAAGTTCAAAGCCTGAGGATTTTGATCAATCGCCAGAGACAGGTATTGAGCTGAAAAAACTTCAAAGTATAGGCAAAGCTTTGACATCAATTCCTGATGGTTTTCAACCATTGAAACAGATTGAAAAGCTGCTGGCCGAGAGAAATGAGATGTTTTTCAAATCAAAAACACTCAACTGGGCTGCTGCAGAACTTGCTGCCTATGGTTCATTGCTTCTTGATGGATACAAAGTAAGATTGAGTGGTCAAGACGTTCAGCGGGGTACTTTTAGTCATCGGCATGCTGTACTACGCGATGCCAATTCCAATGAGCCTTACAATAGTCTGAATTTTATAGAAAAAGATCAAGAAAGCCTGATGATATACAATTCATTGCTTTCAGAATATGCGGTGTTGGGTTTTGAATTTGGGTATGCCATGGCCGATCCTAATGCCCTTGTCATTTGGGAAGCACAGTTTGGAGATTTTGCCAATGGTGCTCAGGTGATGATTGACCAATTCATCAGCTGTTCTGAAACCAAGTGGCAACGCATGAATGGACTCGTAATGCTGCTTCCACACGGCTACGAAGGACAAGGACCCGAACACTCGAATGCTCGACCTGAAAGATTCCTTCAGCTCTGTGCCGAGCATAACATGTCTGTGGTAAATATCACTTCGCCTTCTAACTTTTTCCATGTGTTGAGAAGACAACTTACCTGGAATTTCCGCAAGCCACTCATTGTAATGTCACCCAAGTCAATGCTTAGGCATCCAAAGGCAGTATCGGGTTTAGGTGAATTTACAAAGGGCACATTCAAAGAGGTGATTGCAGATGAGGAAGTAAAACCAAAAACAGCCAAAAAACTGGTCCTTTGTTCTGGCAAAATCTATTATGAGCTTTTAGAAAAAAGAGAGGCCGAAAAAAGAAATGATATCGCCTTGGTAAGAATAGAGCAGCTTTATCCTTTTCCTCAAAAACAAATAGATCAAATACTTAAAGAATACTCCAACTCTGAACTTATTTGGTTTCAGGAAGAGCCAGAAAACATGGGATATTGGTCCTTCATCTTAAGATTCATGAGAGAGACACCCATTAAAGTTATAGCTAGAAGAGTAGCCGCCTCCCCTGCTACAGGATATTCTAAAGTACATCAAATGGAATCCGAACAACTCCTCAACAAACTTTTTAACGCTTGATCAAAGATATTTTATGTCACTAGAAGTAAAAGTACCCGTAGTGGGTGAATCCATTTCAGAAGTTACCATTGCTCGCTGGGTTAAAAAAGATGGGGAGCAGGTAGCTATGGATGAAATTATTTGTGAGCTAGAATCTGACAAAGCCACTTTTGAATTAACAGCAGAAGCCGCTGGAGTTCTTCATATTATAGCCCAAGAAGGCGCAACCGTGGAGATTGGAGGTCTATTGTGTAAAATTGAGTCAAACGGAAAGGGTGCTCAAGCCGCCAATGCCGCTCCAGTAGCAGTGGAAGCTCCTCCTACAAAAACTGCACAACCTACGGGCAAGGTCATTGAAATGAAAGTACCGGTAGTTGGAGAATCCATTACGGAAGTGACTATTGGAGCATGGAGTAAAAAAGAAGGAGAACACGTGCAGCTTGATGAGCTTTTGTGCGAAATAGAGTCTGACAAAGCCACTTTTGAGCTAACCGCAGAAGCTTCCGGTATTTTACATATCAAAGCTGCTACAGGTACAGTGTTAGAAATAGGCTCGCTTATTTGCACCATTGATGTCATGGATGCACCTGCTACCCAACCCAGTTTAACTCCAACGCAGGCAAGTACTGGTTCTAGTTCAGCTCCTGAAAAATCAGACAGTTATGCCGCTGGTCATCCATCGCCTGCTGCTGCAAAAATCCTTTCAGAGAAAGGCATCCCCCCTCAAGAGGTAAAAGGCAGTGGCGTTGGAAGTAGAATTACCAAAGAGGACG
>DAINOB010000311.1:0-2564 GCA_036735585.1 Cytophagales bacterium
TTTTAATAGACAGAATCTAAGGTGCATGCACCATGCGCAATAGTCAATAGAGAAAACGATGAATCTTGTTTTTCACATAAAAAAACTGAAATGAATAAAAAAATACTGATCATTCTTGGAATATATTGCTGCTGTATAGGTGCCAAATCTCAATCTCTTTATTTTCCTCCCATTTCTGGTAGTGCTTGGGATACGCTATCCCCTCAAACTTTAAATTGGTGTCAACCAAAAATTGATAGCTTCTATAATTTTTTAGACTCCAACAATACCAAGGCCTTTATCCTGCTCAAGGATGGCAAAATTGTGCTTGAAAAATATTTTGGGACACACACCTCCAGCACTCCTTGGCAGTGGGCTTCTGCTGGGAAAACCATTACCTCATTTATGGTTGGCATTGCACAGCAAGAAAATTATTTATCCATCACAGATACCACCTCTACTTATTTAGGTCAGGGATGGACAAGCTGCACTCCTGTCCAAGAGAATAAAATTACCATCAAAGATCAACTGACAATGACTTCTGGCCTAAATGATGGAGTACCTGACCCTAATTGCACCCTTGACACTTGTTTAATTTATGAGGCAGATGCAGGAACTAGGTGGTCGTATCACAATGCTCCTTATACGCTCCTTGACAGCGTACTTGCAACTGCTACAGGTTCTACCCTGAATGCTTACACCACGCAAAAACTGAAAAATCCTATTGGAATGACTGGTGCTTTCTTGCCATTTGGGTTTAACAGCGTCTATATAAGCAATGCCAGAAGTATGGCAAGATTTGGCTTACTGAATCTTAATAGAGGGAACTGGAATGGAAATCAAATACTAACGGATACCTCTTATTATAACCAGATGGTAAATACCTCTCAAAACCTAAATCTATCCTATGGTTACCTTTGGTGGTTAAATGGAAAATCCTCCTTCATGGCGCCTGGAACTCAATTCGTTTTTAACGGAAATTTAAGCCCCAGTGCACCTTCAGACATGTTTGCGGCCATGGGAAAAGACGGCCAGTTTTTAACTATAGTCCCCAGCCAAAATCTAGTTTGGGTACGGATGGGAAATTCATCAGATGGACTTCCTGTTCCATTTATATTCTATGACGCCATCTGGCAGCAGATCAATACCCTGAGTTGCGGCCCACTAGCGGTGGAGGAAGATGTGAAAATTGATGGTTTTATTCAGCTCTTTCCAAATCCCGGAAGCGATGTTTTACATATTGCGTCCGATTATCCTATGTCTCGAATAGAATTCTTGAATGTTTATGGAAGTGTAGCACAATCAACTATTTGCAATGAAAAAGTACACTCTATAGCTGTAGGAAACCTAGCCAAAGGCTTGTATTTTGTGAAGGTATTGCTGCTAAATGGTAACACTTGGACGGGCAAATTTTTAAAGGAGTAGTTCTTCTCTTAAAGATTCTGGTGGATTGAATTGTTAAGAAGTTACTTTCTTATCCATTCCCTCCCCCAAGATATTCCTTTCAGCAGCAGTGCATTAAGCTCCTCTGATAATTTCAAGTAATACATCAGTGGTACAAAGAGACCCATCACCACTACGGAGCATAAGGGTATCCCTATCCAGAAGGACAGATCACTTGAGAGAGCCAATTTAATGACAGTCACTGACCCAAAACACAGCAAGGCCAGTAAAATCCCCTTCCACATGGCTGAAGAAAATGGCTGTTCCTTATACGTATTGTAGATGTACACCACCCTCGCCAGCATAAAAAGGGCAGTTACCATCAGCGTAGATAAGGCAGCACCCTCCATGCCCAACTTGGGTATAAGCCACCAGTTGCTCCCAACGGCCAATAGTCCAACCATCACCATGCTCATAAAGCTAAATTTATAGTGACGGGAATAGGAAACCATCTCATAGCTGATGCCACCCACAGAATCGCATAATTTGGCGAGACCCAAAAGCAGAATGGAGTAAGTGCCAACACTATAAAACGCTCCTTTGGGCATCAATTGGAACACATACTCCAGATTCACAGCTATCAAGACCCATAGCAGAAGGGTGATCAAAAAACTGTTAACAGCAGACCTTTTATACAGATGGGCTATTTGATCTCGATCATCAGCAGCATCGGCATTTATGAAAATTGTCATAGCTATTTGGTTGATCGCTTTTCGAGGCACTTCAATAACGGTAGCAAAAAATACCGCAATACTGTAAATCCCAGCAGCCTCCAAACCAGACAAAGCAGGTAACATAATAAGGTCCAACTTCATCACCAACATGGCACCCAATCCTCCCAAAATCATCCAAAACCCATAATTGACCATTTCTTTTTGATAAGGAATGTTGGACCATTGTAAACTCACGGTCGGCAGTAGTTCTCTAAACTTTCGATAGCGCAAAAACAAAAATCCAGCAGCTAAAAAATGACCAAGTATAAACATTCCAATAAACCAAGGAAGATCAAGCCAACCATACCCATAGAGTAAGATCAGCACCGTATTCATGAGCTTTAAAAATATCTCACGCAGGGCATTGGCAAAGGAAACCTGCAAATTGGCTCTGAGTAGGCTTTCCAAAAATCCCATAGATGAAAGACC
>DAINOB010000312.1:0-2562 GCA_036735585.1 Cytophagales bacterium
GATTAATTCTAAGGTGCTCATTTTGAATATTCAAATAGTAAACTCCATCAGGAAGTTTTAATTCATTTATTATAAAGCTTGTATTTCCCGGTGAGTGAATTTGTTTTACCAATTTCCCTACACTATTGTAAATTCTGACAGGAGCATGCATTAAATCTTCAGTTATTTCTATTTGTATTTCGTTATTCAAGGGGTTTGGATACAGTAGTAATTTATCCTCCTCAGCGCTTTGTTCAATCGCAATACCCGATGCGCAAGAGATATTTAAATTGTTAAACCCTCTTTGTTTTGCTTGACATTGAAGTTCTCTGAAAGCCAATTTATCTGTACCGTTTCCATTCCATGTTCTTAGACCAAGTGTTCGCAAAAATTCTAGAAAAGCGGTGTCGGTGAGTCCGTAATAAGATCCATAAAAATTTACGGTTGCTGTATCCAAATCATGAAGCCAAGTAAAGTCGATCATTTTTACTTGAGTGGAGTAGACGTCCCATGTTGTAAAAGTTTGAGCTATAAATTGAGCTTGTTGCAGTTCAGAACTGTTACAGTCCGCGCTTGAAGGGTATCCATATTGATAGAAAACTAAAGGCTTAGTGGGGTATAGTCCTACAAGGGTGGCAAAATCTGTAGGTATGGTTGATGTTGGCTTTACAGCAAAATTATTGTCAAGAGGATAGTAGGATACACCAATATAATCGCTGTTTGTATTGAGCGTCTGAGCAAAAGTATTTTGTGTAGTGATGCCTGGAAATGTTAATTCTGTAGCCACTTTCAAGCCTGGCCATAGAATTTTTGCATGGGCAGATACTGAATCATAAAAGGTGGTGTATTGTGACCATAGTGTGGCATTTGAACCAAAGTAGATATCATGCTCAGAACCAATAACCAAAGACGAAAGCACTACATTGGGGATATGTGCTTTTATACTATCTAAAAGTGTCTTAAATCGATTTATTAAGTGCACATTATTAAATGCTGTGTTTGTGAGGTCCGATGGAACTTCTAAATTGTTCGTGTGAATAGGCGCTATGGTAAGGTCAATAGGCATATTGAAAGCTGGATAATACAGATTAGCAATATCCATAATCGCCAAGTTAAAGCTTGAGGGTCCTGTTTCTAGGGCTGTCCAGTTTTGAAAAAGCCCAACACTGCCCATACCTAAGGTGGATCCTTGCCGAAAACATGAATCATACGTAAAGCTTGAATTCTGGGGGAAAGTACTTACATCTACACCAATCACATTGTTGATAGGGTTGATTTGCCCCATAGCTGAAGTAAACAACAGTATCTCAGAGAATAGGGAAAGACACAATAATAAGGTAGCTTTCATAGGGTTTGGGTGAACAATTAAAAAATAAGTGTGAAAGATAAGATATCGAAAAATTCTAAAGTATAATTCATCATCCACTGAGTACAACAAATATAGTTCAACAGATCAGCACCTTAGTGGGTTTTTCTTCCATCACTGTAAAACTTGTGGATACTTCTGGTTGAGTTGCTTTATCAATTCCTGCATCTTTACCATTCTATGCCACAGTTTTCCCACCTTCATTGCCACACGCAGTATTCTCTTCTGGATGGGGCAGCCTCCATTGAAAAAATGATCTCAAAGGCAAAGCAGGATCAAATGCCTGCTGTAGCCATCACCGATCATGGTAATATGTTTGGTGTGTTTGAGTTTGTATCAAAGGCTACTCAAGCTGGGATCAAACCTATTATTGGCTGTGAATTTTATCTGGTTGACAATCGACATAAGAAGCAATTTACCAAAGAGGACAAGGACATCCGGTATCATCAATTGATGTTGGCAAAGAATGCTGAAGGCTATAGAAATCTAAGCCATCTATGTTCTTTGGGTTTTACAGAAGGTTTTTACAGCAAATATCCGCGCATTGACAAGGAGTTGGTATTGCAATATCACAAAGGGCTGATTGCCACTACCTGTTGCCTAGGTGCCGAAGTACCACGCACTATCTTGCGAAAAGGCGTAGCCGAAGCAGAAAAGGTGTTTCAATGGTGGCTTGATCTATTTGGAGAAGACTATTACATCGAGTTACAGCGACATGATATTCCTGATCAGCATAAAGTAAACGAGGTATTGCTTCGATTTGCTGCCAAATATCAGGTGCCCATCATTGCCTCTAACGACTCTCACTATATCGATCAAGAAGACTGGAACGCTCACGACATTTTGCTATGTCTAAACACGGGCTCCAAAAAGGACACCCCTACTTTCAAAGACTTTTCTGATGACGATGTGTCTATGAGAGACAAGCGTTTTGCCTTTTACAACGATCAATTTTATTTCAAGACCACTGCAGAAATGAGCAAGGTCTTCCATGATTTGCCACAGGCCATTGACAATACCAATGCTATAGTGGATAAGGTGGAAACTTTGAATCTTAAGAAAGACATTCTTCTCCCAAATTTTCCTGTGCCTGAGGAATTTAAAGTTCATCAAGGCGCAGGTAGTGATATGCTCAATCAATGGGAGTATTTGAAACATCTCACTTTCGAGGGGGCTAATAAGCGCTATGGAGAGATCAATGCTGAGGTTGAAGAGCG
>DAINOB010000313.1:0-2520 GCA_036735585.1 Cytophagales bacterium
AAATCAAGGAGATTGTTGAATTCCTTCAAAACCCCACCAAATTCACCAAGCTTGGCGGTAAAATTCCAAAAGGAGCACTTTTGATAGGCCCTCCCGGTACGGGAAAAACGCTTTTGGCCAAAGCAGTAGCAGGAGAAGCCAATGTGCCTTTTTTCTCTCTTTCAGGATCCGATTTTGTAGAAATGTTTGTAGGGGTTGGAGCAGCTAGAGTAAGAGATTTGTTTAAGCAAGCGAAAGAAAAAGCACCCTGTATCATCTTTATCGATGAAATAGATGCCATAGGCAGGTCTCGCGGAAGTGGACGTATGCCAGGTGCTAACGATGAACGTGAAAATACCTTGAATTCTCTACTTGTAGAAATGGATGGATTCGCCACGGATAGTGGGGTCATCATTCTTGCGGCTACCAACAGGCCTGATGTATTGGATTCGGCACTTTTAAGGCCAGGAAGATTTGATCGACAGATAAGTATTGACAAACCAGATATTGTGGGTCGTGATGCTATTTTTAAAGTGCACTTAAAACCGTTAAAGCTCGGTCCTGATGTGGATAGTAAAAAATTAGCAGCCCAAACTCCTGGATTTGCCGGTGCAGAGATTGCCAATGTGTGCAATGAATCCGCCCTTATTGCAGCTAGAAAGAATAAAACAGAAATTGATCAGCAAGATTTCAACGATGCCATCGATAGAGTAATTGGTGGCCTTGAAAAGAAAAATAAAATCATTTCACCAGAGGAAAAGAAGATCGTAGCCTATCATGAAGCAGGCCATGCAGTAGCGGGATGGTTTTTAGAACATACAGATCCACTGGTAAAGGTTAGTATAGTACCTAGAGGGGTAGCAGCACTTGGATATGCTCAATATTTGCCTAAAGAGCAGTTTCTCTATCAAACAGAGCAGTTGATGGATGAAATGGTGATGACATTAGGAGGACGAGCAGCAGAAGATCTTACTTTCAATAAAATATCAACTGGCGCACTAAGCGATCTCGAAAGAGTAACCAAAATGGCATATTCGATGGTATCCGTATATGGAATGAACGATCGCATAGGCAACATTTCCTTTTACGATTCTAAGCAATCGGAATATAACTTTACCAAGCCTTATTCTGAATCTACTGCCCAAGCTATTGATGAAGAGGTGAAAAAACTTATTGAACTGGCCTATACTCGTGCCAAGGATCTACTCATAGAAAAGAGAGAGCAATTAGAAATTCTAGCCAAGGAATTGCTTCGAAAGGAAGTGATCTTTCAAACAGATTTAGAGCAATTGATAGGCAAAAGACCATTTGAAAAGCAGACCACTTATCAGGCGTTTACAGAAAAAACTACTCCTCCTGTCATGGTAGAAGATCCTGCAAATCCAGAGGTTGAGCCTGTATCTACAGAGGTATCTGAGACTTTGAAGGATGAATCATCCAAGCCTAATCCAGACTTGTAGTCAATAGCATGAGCAATGCAAAGAACAGAGAGTTGATGCTCTCCCGCATTCGCCAGGCTATATCCAAACCCACTGAAAAACCGGTTGAAAAGCCTGATTTTCAAAAGGACGTCTATTTTAGGGCAGATGATGATTCAGCGATCATCTTTGCAGAGCAGCTAAAAAAATCCAAAGCTGAATTTTACTTCTGCACCGATGCAGAGGAGCTCCACACTTTGATGCTTAGTTTAGTTACCAAGAAGCGTTTCAGAGACATAAGAGTTTGGGAATCAGGGGCTCAAGAACTAATGCGCGATTGTGGCATCAAGTACACATCCGATGATCATGAATTGGAGTTGTCAGAGGCTTCTGTTACGTTGTGTGAAGCTTTGGTGGCTCGTACAGGATCTATCTTTGTAAGTTCAGCCCAAACGGCAGGTCGTAGGCTTACCATCTATCCACCCAGCCATATTGTGTTGGCATACACCTCACAGATATTGCCTGATATAGAAGATGCTCTTCTATTGATCAAAGCACGGTATGCTCCAGAGTTTCCCTCCATGGTCTCTATGATATCAGGGCCAAGCAGAACAGCGGATATTGAGAAAACCCTAGTCCTCGGTGCACATGGTCCAAAAGAACTCATTGTAATCCTAATCGATGACAGTGGCATTGATGCCTGAGATTTCGGCAGGATCCACGCTGTACCTTGCCTCAGATTTTCATTTGGGAGCACCTGATGCAGCCTCTAGTCTGGTAAGAGAAAAGAAAATTGTAGCATGGCTAGATCATGTAGCTTCCGATGCCACTGATATTCTTTTGGTTGGGGATGTTTTTGATTTTTGGTTTGAATACAAGTATGCTATTCCTAAAGGATTTATACGCTTTCAGGGCAAGTTAGCGGAATTAAAAGATAGAGGAATTCAGATCAGGCTATTTACAGGGAACCACGACATGTGGATGTTTGATTACTTCAGCAAAGAATTGGGAATCCCTATACATCGCAATCCCGTCATTTGCCAACAAAATGGAAAGAAATTCGTGATCGGGCATGGAGATGGATTAGGGCCAGGGGACCGTCAATATAAAATTCTAAAGAAGA
>DAINOB010000314.1:0-2517 GCA_036735585.1 Cytophagales bacterium
GCCAGTCCTTTTGCTAGTGCTGGTGCTAAATAGGGAAGTGCTTGCTGTGGATAGCCCTGAGTATGGTAAAGCGCAAAACAGGTGATCGCATAATGAGGATACCAAAGGGAAGCTTTAGGCTCTTGAGCTATTTTTTGCGCTTGAAGTACTTGTTCACTAGCCTGAGTAAGAAGGTCTGCTTCGATACATACTTCTGCACTTTGCATTAAAAAGCAAAATTTAAGACTGTCTGAAGCTGTAGCTGCCTCTAAGGCAAAATTGATCAAAGGCTGTATCCTTTCGAATTCGCCCAGACCTGCATGTACCTCAGCTTGATAAAGATAGGTTTGTGCCAAGGCTTGGGGATTCCCCTGAGTCTTTTTCTGAAGACGCTTTATTTCTTTTGCTGCCTCTTTGTATTGGCCTTTTCCCAACAAAAGCTGAATCTTATCATCTGATTTGCTTTGAGCAGAAGCAGAAACGGCACCTAAGAAGCATAGGGCAAGCCCAAAAAATAGAATCCTTTTCATAAGGCAAAAGGCTGGTTATGTTCAAAAGCTAAAGATAGTACTCTTCCAATCAGAAGTCTCACTTCGCTGCACTGTTTACCTCCCATGACATAAAAAAGCCGATCCTTAAAGAATCGGCTTTACCTCATGAAATAAGTTATTCTTAGTGCTTAGCCAAGTATTCTGCTACACCTTCTCTTGTGGCCTTCATAGCATCCTGACCAGCTTCCCAATCTGCTGGGCATACTTCTCCGAATTTTTGCACATACTGCCATGCATCCAGTGTGCGGATCTCCTCATCGATGCTGCGGCCAATGGGGAAGAAGTTTACCACCTCATGGCGTACTATCCCTTCTTTATCGATCAGGAATGTGCCTCTGTAAGCGATAGGCGCGCCAATAAATTCGAGATTACCTTCTTCATCATAGCTGTAGTCTCCACCCAATACTCCGAAATTGGTAGCGATGGTCTTGGAAGTATCCGCTACTATAGGATAAGTTACCCCTTGAATCCCACCTTTATCCTTAGGTGTGTTTAACCATGCTAAGTGCGTTTCTTCAGTATCCGTAGAGCAACCCACGATGGCTACGTTACGCTTTTTGAATTCATCCATTTTAGCTTGAAAAGCCAATATTTCTGTAGGACACACAAAAGTGAAATCCTTAGGATAGAAGAAGAAAATTACTTCTTGCTTGCCAATGAATTGCTCCAAAGAAAAGCTTTCTACGATCTCTTCTCCATTGATTACAGCGGGGGCGCTGAATAGGGGTGCTTTTTTTCCAACGAGTGACATAAATTTATAAAGGGTTTAAAATGAAAATACTAGTGTATAGAAGATGCGATGACTACCGCTTCTTCGGGGTTCAGCTTGTTTCCTGTGATATGTAGGCTGATTTTACTGATCTCCAGATTATCAATCTTTTTCTGCTTCAAATAATCAGCGATCAGCGTGTTTAGTTCCTGATCTTCAAAATCAAGGATTTCACGGGTATTCACACAATAGATGTGGTGATGATCATCAGTTTTGCCATCAAAGCGAAGTTGCCCATCTGTGCTTTCTACCTTTCTCAACAGACCTACATCTGCCAATGAGGCGAGTGTTTTATAGACTGTGCCAAGAGAAAGACTCGGGTTTTCATCTTTAAGATGATCATACAATTGCTCTGCAGTAGGATGGTGCTGCGAATCCAAAGCTGCTTTGTATATCACCAAGCGTTGGTGCGTAGATTTCAATCCTTTCTCTTGTAAGAGAGCTTTGAGGTTGTGCATGGTTAGATAATAATAATTCCTATTTAGGAATTCATCGCAAATATAACTTACTCTTCTTTACCGCGCAAACATGAATGACTATGTTATTGTTAATTTTTAGGTTTAAACATCAAATTGGGGTAACATTGATAGAAAATGTAAATTGCTATCCAAGTTTGGTTTAGTCCTTAAAACAATCATTCAACGCATTATTTAATCCTCATGCCTTTAAAACCCGGTAACAAAGCGCCAGATTTTTCACTGCCCTCTACCTCAGGAGAGTCTTTGTCACTCTATAAAGATCAGGCAAACAAGCCATGTATTCTTTACTTCTACCCCAAAGACTTCACCGCAGGATGCACTGCAGAGGCATGTGACTTCAGAGATAATTTTGATTATTTCAATGGCTTAGACGTAGATATTTTTGGCATCAGCAGAGACAATCTGGAAAGCCACCACAAGTTTAGAGAAGCTCATCATCTTCCCTTTCACTTGCTTTCAGATACTGATGGTGCAGTGGCTAAGGCTTACAAGGCATTGATACCGATTATTGGTATCACCAATCGTGTGACTTATCTGTTGGATGGACAACAAAAGATAGCTGCAGTGTATGAAAGTCTTTTTGGTGCACGCAATCACCTGAAGGAGATGATCGCTCAGGTGTCTAAGAAGGGGTAGTGAATTAATTTGATGTTGCTGGCGAAACAAATCTGTTTCAAAGAACGATGCACTTCCATGGTTATGTAAAATTGGGAATCGAATTCCTAATTAGCAAATTATT
>DAINOB010000315.1:0-2502 GCA_036735585.1 Cytophagales bacterium
CGGTTGAAGCATCTATTTGGTTAAAATCCCTTAAGAAAAGCTCATACCCTCCTACCTGCGAGGCTTGCCAGCCATTGATTTGCCTTACCAAATCCAAATCGCCTAAAACCATAAACTCATCGAATTCATCCAAACCTGTTTCCAATAATCCACACACCAATACTTTTCGAATCCGGGGAGGTTCCTGAACAAAAAAGATGATCACCGAGTCCCCTGCTTCTACCATCAGTCGGCTGGCTATTCGCTTGCTCAACAATATTTCCAATAAGGGGAGGCTATCTTTTGCTTGCCAGTTTAGTAGTCTTCCAGATTTAAGAATACTTTGAATTTGAATGGAGTCGTAGGTTTCAGTAATGCCTTTAAAGAGAATTCCTGAGAGCTCTTCCTGGGACTTTAGTAATGCACTTTTTCTTGCAAATGCTTGTACAGAATGGATATTATCTACTGTTGGAAGGGCCTCGGCAAAGCTTTCATCGGTTTCTAATGGCAGGTCATCAAATGAGTTGTTGCGATCATACCTAGAGACGGTGAGATGCGCACTTAGGCTGAATATTTTATTTTGGATTGTTTCTCTAAAGCCTCCTAAAATAGAAACAGAGATGAGCATAATAGCCAAACCCAAGCCCACACTCCAGACTGCCACTCGGTATACAGCACCCGAAAACCCTCCTGAGGTACTTCTACGCAGCTTTTCTGCTATAAATTTGCTTATATCCGAGTGCATATCTTATCGAAGTTCAAATATAGGATAAGCGTTGAGGTTTTGGGGAAAGGGACTACTTCTAGAACAATGCTTAAGACACTTTAGCAATTCAAAACAAATTTCAACAATAGAGAATGTTTAAAGATATTTGACAACTATGAAAACCGTACTCATCACAGGAGCCACTTCTGGAATTGGAAAAACTACCGCCCTTGCTTTGGCTCAAAAAGGATACCACCTCATCTTGATCAACCGAAATGCAGAGAAGACCAAGCTGTTGACAAAAGAACTACAAAAAGCGGGTGCGCATAAAGTGGACAGCTATCAAGCGGATCTTTCTATGATGCAGGATGTAAAACGTGTAGCACAGGAAGTTTTGGCAAACCACGTCTCTATCGATGTGCTGCTTAATAACGCAGGATTAATTGCGGGCAATCGAACAACCACCAAAGAAGGATTGGAGCTCACTTTTGCTACCAATCACATGGCCCCTTTTTTACTCACAGGTCTATTACTGCCATTGGTTTCTAAAGGCAAAACCCAACGAGTGGTTAATGTAGCCTCTGCTGCTCATAAGTGGGCGAAAATAGATTTGAACGACCTTAACATGGAAAACAATTACAAAGCACTGCCCTGCTATTGCAATTCAAAGCTTATGAATATACTACATGCCAAAAAGATGGCATCAAAACCCGAATTGAATCCAATCCAATTTTTCTCACTCCATCCCGGGGCTGTGAGCACTGGCTTTGGAACCACCAGTACCTCTGTGCTCAAATGGATGGTGAATCTTTTCAGACCCCTCATGTTAAGTGCTGAAAAAGGGGCATTGACAAGCATAGCTTTGTGCAGCCTTGATCAAATGGATGCAGAAAATGGATCGTATTTCGAAAAGGAAAGACCTAAAAAACCTGAACCAGCAGCATTGGATACCGAGCTACGAGACGGACTATGGGAAAAGAGCATGGATACTCTTCAATTGCTTGGTATACCTACCGAAAGTTTATACAAACTCGCTTAATCCAACGCTGCCACACCGGGAAGCACTTTACCCTCCATGTATTCTAGCAGTGCACCGCCACCTGTAGATACATAGCTTACTCGGTCTTCAAACCCGAACTTATTGACTGCCGCAGCAGAATCTCCACCGCCTATCAGTGAGAAAGCACCGGACGATGTGGCCTCAGCAACAGCTTCCGCAATGGCTTTAGTGCCATTTTCAAAGGCTTTCATTTCAAATACGCCCATAGGTCCATTCCATAAAATGGTTTTTGAATCATGGATCACCTTACGAAATGCCTCAACGGCTTGAGGACCAATGTCAAGTCCCATCCAGCCATTTGGAATGGCATCGTTAGAGACTAGCTGTGTTGAAGCTGAAGCATCAAATTTATCCCCTGCTACTGAATCTACAGGCAGATGCAAAGAAACTCCTTTTGCCTTAGCCTTTTCGATAAGAGACTTTGCCAGGTCCAGCTTATCTTCTTCTACCAATGAGTTTCCTACTGCTCCGCCCATAGCCTTAAAAAAGGTATAAGACATTCCGCCTCCAATAATCAAATGGTCGACTTTGTCCAGTAGACGCTCTATGATAAGGATTTTGTCAGAGATTTTAGCGCCTCCCATAATGGCGGTATAGGGTTTTACTACATGATCCAAGACTTTTTGAGCATTCTCAAGCTCAGCTTGCATCACGTAACCGCAAACTTTATCTTCAAAAAACTTCGCAATCACTGCTGTAGAGGCATGTGCACGATGGGCCGTACCAAAAGCATCATTTACATACACCTCGCCATATC
>DAINOB010000316.1:0-2462 GCA_036735585.1 Cytophagales bacterium
GCATGTGCACGATGGGCCGTACCAAAAGCATCATTTACATACACCTCGCCATATCTAGCCAGCTTAGCAGCAAAAGCTTCGTCTCCTTTTTCTTCCTCCTTGTAAAATCTTAGGTTTTCTAAAAGAAGCAATTCTCCTGCTTTAAGATTTTGAGCCAATTCAAAGGCTTCATCGCTGATGCAGTCCTCCGCAAACAATACTGTTGTGCCTGCTTGTTTAGAAAGCTCCTCCACAATGTGCTTCAGTGAATATTTATCCTCAGGCCCTTCCTTTGGCCTCCCGAGATGCGACATCAATACTGCGCAACCTCCGTCTGCAAGAATTTTCTTTATGGTAGGTATGGTAGCCCTTATGCGTGAATCATCGGTGATCTGTAATGTTTTTTTATCCAGCGGCACGTTAAAGTCGACTCTAACTACAGCGCGCTTATTTTTGAATGAATAGTGGTCTAGTGTAATCATAGGAACAAAAATAGTATTAGTTATCAAACCCCTCGTTCGGTGGCAAAATCATTTCTAGGGCATCAATCAATTGATAAAATGCTTCCTTAGAATGGAGAGGATAGTTGGCTACTCCAATCATGTCTTCATCAAGATCGGTGATGATATCCTTTTCTTTGAGCAAGTTCCACACTTTTAAGGCATGTTCTGTATTTGAAAATTGAAAACGGATATAGGTCAATTCTGAGGACTCTGACACTTTTAGGTATTTCCTTGTGCTTAAAAGCCCTTTCAAATAAATGGCTTTATGTTCTGTATCTCTGTTGATCTGGCTCAACCCATAATTACTTATATCTTGTAATACTAACCCTGCCATAGCCACTTGATTCTCCTCAGCTAGGCTCAGTTGAGTCAATGAATATTCATCTTTGCTCATCATCAAATACAAATTGGGCTTACAACCAGCCCAGGAATGAAGGCTAGTAAGCACTGCGGATGAATCAAGATACTTAGGCTGGTGATAAGGCAATTCACCGCTCAAGATCAGCCTCTTGCCGACAACCGGCTCCTCAAAAGGCTGCTTGATGAAACCTTCGGGCACTTCATCTACCAATGCTTGGAACCATTCCGTAAATCTCGGGAACAGGTCATGTGAAGCTCTTCTCCAGGTTTGAGCTGTCCATTCTTTGCTTTGTGTGCGTGCTTTAGAGATAAACAATGACTGAAAGGGATGAGGATTTCCTTGGCTGGCAGTAAAATTCAGCTTTGAACTATTTGAACTTCGCATGCTTAAAATTAGTTTTGATTTTGAATTAACAAATAAAACAATGGCCCATCCTACTCCACTATTGATAGAATCTTTGAGAAGTGCTGCAAGAAAACTGGAAAACCATGCCGATTATCAATGGGGTCACATGGGATCATGCAATTGTGGACATTTGGCACAACATCTCTTGAAATTAAGCAAGGATGAAATTCATGCCGCTGCTATGGAGCGTATGGGCGACTGGTCTGATCAGTTGAATGATTATTGCCCCAGCAGTGGTCTTTCTATGGACGCTATGATCGATGGACTATTGGCGCATGGGTTGAGCCGAAGCGAGCTTGCTGCTTTAGAGCGACTGTCCAATCCTGAAATTGTGTCTAAAGTAGGTATGGGTTATTTAGTTCATAACAAAAGAGAGCATGTAATTGCCTACTTAAAAGCTTGGGCATCTTTACTGGAAGAAGAATGGGCAAGCCAGCAATCTATACCTACCCTAAGTTCAAATACTATCCCTACATTCTAGCCAAGTAGCGCTACGTTCTTATTGAAATTGCTCTCCGTGAGATAGTGTTCCATTTCGGAAATGTGCTGTTCCATCCTATCAGCATTTTGTATCCCGTCATTAGACCAATCCTCTCCGTTGAGCGCATCCAATCTTTTTAAGACATACATTACTGTAAGGTGAGAAGTATCTAAAGCAGGCTGTAAAGTAGGCTCAAATTCCTCCTCCGATTGATGAATTTCAGAAATCAAATTGACCTCTACAAGATCGCCTATCAAATCTTTCGTCAGGTTTATGGGTATGTTTAAAGCTGTAGATAAATCTTTCGCATTGTAAGGCGATCCGGCTTCCTTAAACCGAGAAACAATGGATTTCATGACCAAAAGGGATAATACTTTTTTGTGACGTTCACTGATTTGACGGGTTCGCTCCTTCACATCAAATTGATCCACATTTTGACTGTAGTACGTGATTTCTACTCCTAACAAAATGATGAGCCAACTCAATTGAAGCCAAATCAAAAACAATGGAAATGCGGCAAAACTTCCATAAATGGTATTGTACTGCGAAACTCCAACTTGAAAGTGAATGTATAAATATTGGACAAACTGATACAGACTCCCTACCAATATGCCTGATAATATCGCGTATTGAAACTTAACTTTGGTATTGGGCATTACAATATAAAGTAAGGTAAAAAGTATCCATACACTTACATAAGGAAGCAAATTGATCAACAGGAGGTAAATTGACC
>DAINOB010000317.1:0-2423 GCA_036735585.1 Cytophagales bacterium
GTGAATCCATACTTCATTGGTAAAAGCGATATCAATGGGTGGGACCAAAAGCTCAGGGGTATTGTTATTACTAGCTGGAACAATTGTAAAGGTGGTACTTACACTGAATTCAGTAAAATTAGGATCAATCATATTGATGATACCTGCGTTTCTATATTGCTCAGAATAGGACAGGGTAAATTCGCCTGCACTAGGAAAGGTATAGTTGCCTCTGAAAATTCCAAGATCTACTCCTGGAGATAAAAATGTTCTAGATATTTGAGGTATATTGATGAAGACTGGATTGGGATTATTCCCGCTGAAAATAGAAATGTCAGCATTCGGATTATTGACTTGGGAGTTCACATCATAATAAATCCACATAGTAATTTCATACTGTAGTGCACCAATGCCTATTCTTCTCAATGTTATTTCACCAGCTCTAATATGAGATGCTGAGGCGTATTGGGAACCTATCGTGTAAAGCAGAAGAATGAGAAGAAATCGTTTCATGTCCCGAAATGAAGAGTAAATATAGGCAAATAGAGCATCTGAATAACCCAAAAACTAAGGTGAGCCAAAATATGTTATTAAAACAGATTTCAAGGTCTACTATTGTTTATATTAATTCTAAATAATCGGTCTCTTTGTAAAATCATGATTTCAACTTTACTTTTGACGCTGTTAATTTCACCTCAAAGTTCCTTTTAAACTTATGAATTGGTTTGTACAAATGATGTCCAGCAGCATAGGACGAAAACTGATTATGGCCCTTACTGGCATCTTCTTAATCTTATTTTTAGCTGTGCATTTGACTGGTAACTTGCAATTGCTCAAAGACGATGCTGGAGAATCATTCAACGCTTATGCCCAATTTATGGGACATAATCCTTTAATTCAGTTTATATCTATTGGGAATTTTAGCTTTATATTATTACACATTGTATATGCTATTGTTCTTACCACCAAAAATAAAAAAGCACGTCCGGTTGGCTATATGGGTGAGAATACCAAAACTAGTTCTTGGAAAAGCAGAAATATGGGCATCCTAGGAACTGTAATCCTCATCTTCCTTGTTGTTCACTTACAAAACTTTTGGTTTCAAATGAAATTTGGATACGTGCCACTTGACGACAACGGAAACAAAGACTTGTATTTAATTACAAAAGAATCATTTGGTCAATTGTGGTTGGTAGTTTTATATGTATTAAGTATGATTGGTTTAGCATTTCATCTATCACATGGATTTGCAAGTGCATTTCAAACTATGGGACTTAGACATCAAAAATATACCCCTTTGATCAAAGGTTTGGGATTAGTCTTTTCCATTGTAGTTCCAGCAGCATTCGCATCCATCCCTCTAATCATGTTTTTCAATTAAAAGAGAAAATAAAACACTATGGCAACACTAGATGCTAAGATTCCCGAAGGCCCAATCACTGAGAAATGGAGCAAACACAAATTCAACCTTAAGTTGATCAATCCTTCTAATAAAAGAAAATTTGAAGTAATTGTTGTAGGTACAGGCCTCGCAGGGGCTTCAGCAGCAGCCTCCCTGGCTGAATTAGGTTACAACGTAAAAGCTTTTTGTTTTCAGGATAGCCCCAGAAGAGCGCATAGCATAGCTGCTCAAGGGGGCATCAACGCTGCTAAAAACTATCAAAACGATGGTGATAGTATCTATAGACTTTTCTATGATACTGTAAAAGGTGGTGATTATAGAGCTAGAGAAGCTAATGTTTACAGATTGGCAGAAGTCTCTGTAAACATCATAGATCAGTGTGTGGCTCAAGGTGTTCCTTTCGCTAGAGAATATGGAGGAATGCTTGCAAATAGGTCGTTTGGAGGAGCTCAAGTATCTAGAACTTTTTACGCCAAAGGACAAACAGGACAACAATTGTTATTGGGAGCCTACTCAGCTCTTAGCAGACAGATTGCCACAGGAAAAGTGAAAATGTACACGAGATCCGAAATGTTAGATCTTGTAGTTGTTGATGGCAAAGCTAGAGGGATTGTTACTAGGAATCTTGTAACAGGCCAAATAGAATCTCACACTGCACATGCCGTTCTATTGTGTACAGGAGGATACGGCAATGTATTTTTCTTGAGTACCAATGCTATGGGTTCTAATGCAACCGCAGCATGGAGGGCACATAAAAAAGGAGCATATTTCGCGAATCCTTGCTTTACACAAATTCACCCAACTTGTATTCCAGTTCATGGAGAGTCTCAAAGTAAACTTACTTTGATGAGCGAATCACTCAGAAATGATGGAAGGGTATGGGTGCCAAAACAAGTGGGAGACAAAAGAAAGCCGGAAGACATTCCTGAAAACGAGAGGGACTATTATCTAGAGCGTAAATATCCATCCTTCGGAAATCTTTCACCTAGAGACATTTCATCCAGAGCTGCCAAAGAAGTTTGTGATGAAGGTAGAGGTGTAG
>DAINOB010000318.1:0-2408 GCA_036735585.1 Cytophagales bacterium
CCAAGAAAATATCTCTTACACTGAGGCTTTTTCAGGATAGCATGCCGTTACTTCTCTGTAGTATGCTTTGATTAAGGGCAAGTCATTTTCAAAATTTCCTGTAGGATGAAATATTTGGTTTATGCCTCCAACTTTTCTTTTGTAATCTAGAAACCCTAATGCAATAGGAACACCCGCACCTACAGCTGTATGGTAAAATCCAGACTTCCACTCTGATACCTTATCCCGAGTACCTTCTGCTGGTATCACCAATATCAATTGATCCCTATCTTTAAACATCTGGATCATTCGATCTACCATACTGGAATGCTTGTCTCTATTCACAGGAATTCCCCCCATAGGATACATCAGCAAGTTTAAGGGGAATTTAAAGAGAGAACTTTTAGCTAGAAACTTAACATCTATTCTCATAAGGTATAAGGTAGCCATAGCAAAAGGGAAGTCCCAGTTACTTGTGTGCGGTGCTGCCACAAGCACACACTTTGGGTATTCAGCCGGAATACCTCCTTCTATCTTCCAGCCGCTAAGCCACATCCAAACTTTAGATAAAGCTATCTTCATCCTTTTTTCAGTCTTTCTTTAATATCCAATCGGTGTTTACGTGAATAATCTTTAGCAATATCATAACCTGCATCAGCATGCCTGATCACGCCCATGGCAGGGTCATTGTGCAGCACTCTCTTAAGTCTTGCCGCAGCTTCATCAGTTCCATCGGCCACGATTACCATGCCTGCATGAATAGAGTATCCTATACCTACTCCTCCTCCATGATGCAGAGAAACCCAACTGGCTCCCCCCGCGGTATTGATGAGTGCATTGAGTACAGGCCAGTCTGCCACTGCATCACTACCATCCAGCATAGCCTCAGTTTCTCGGTTGGGAGATGCTACAGATCCAGTGTCTAAATGGTCTCTACCAATTACAATTGGAGCTTTTACTTTACCCGATTTCACAAGTTCATTGAATGCCAATCCAGCTTTCTCTCTCTCACCCTGTCTAAGCCAACAAATTCTAGCTGGAAGACCTTGGAAAGCAATACGTTCTTTGGCCAAAGTAATCCATCTTTTTAAGGACTGATCTTCTGGAAACAATTCTAGCAATACTCTATCACAGGTATAAATATCTTCTGGATCACCACTTAAAGCCACAAATCGAAAGGGGCCTTTGCCTTCGCAAAACAGTGGTCTGATATACGCTGGCACAAAACCAGGAAAATTAAATGCATTGCTCACATTTCTTTTGTCTTTGGCTTGGCCTCGGAGATTGTTGCCATAGTCAAAGGTAACCGCACCTCTTTTCTGAAGATCTAGCATCAATTTTACATGATGTGCCATAGTATCCAAGGATCGATCGATGTATTGGTCAGGATTTGCCTCCCTTAAAATTTTGGCTTGTTCTACTGATAAATCTTCTGGGAAGTATCCTACCAGCGCATCGTGTGCAGAGGTTTGATCAGTCAAGGTATCCGGTGTGATATTTCTTTGAATCAAACGCTCCAGCAAGTCTACTACATTGCAAATTACCGCTATGGATACGGCTTCACCCTTAGCTTTTGCTGCCAAAGCCATGTCTATCCCTTCATCGATAGAGTGGGTAAGCTTATCAAGATATCGTGTTTCAAGTCTTTTCTCTGCTCGCCAAAGTTCGACCTCTGCTGCCAGACACACACCTTCATTCATGGTAATAGCAAGGGGTTGAGCACCGCCCATACCGCCTAGCCCAGCGGTAACATTTAAAGTCCCTTTAAGTGTGCCTCCAAAATGCTGCCTGGCCACTTCTGCAAAAGTTTCATAGGTGCCTTGAACAATTCCTTGTGAACCAATATATATCCATGATCCAGCAGTCATTTGACCATACATCATCAGTCCCTGAGCTTCCAACTCACGAAAATGATCCCAATTTGCCCAATTCGGAACCAGCATTGAATTGGAAATGATTACCCGAGGTGCATCCTTGTGTGTGGGCAATATGGCAACAGGCTTTCCACTTTGTATAAGTAGGGTTTCATCCTCATTGAGATCTTTGAGCGCTTTTACGATTA
The DNA here is from genome assembly GCA_036735585.1 of Cytophagales bacterium. GTDB lineage: Bacteria > Bacteroidota > Bacteroidia > Cytophagales > JAIYAX01 > JAIYAX01. The sequence continues at coordinate 2,042 of DAINOB010000318.1, forward strand.
AATCAAAAGATTCCCAGTTGCGAGCCGCTTTTCCGGTTCCTCCATACACCACCAAATCTTCAGGTCGCTCTGCTACTTCTGGATCTAAATTGTTGTACAACATCCTTAATGCTGCTTCTTGTACCCAACCTTTGGTAGATAATTGGGTTCCTGTTGGGGTAATACCTTTGGTTTTAAAATCTAGAACTGCCATACGCTTATATTTTAATTTAATTCTGCAATTAACTTCTTGCTTAGTTCATGAGTTCGCTTGTAGCCTTTTTCAAAGATAGTTTTTGCCGCTTTTTTTTCAAATATGCCATACTCACCCAGTACTGGATCCTCAATTAAAAAGTCGACTTCATGAAGTCTGCCCTTTACATTTCCT
>DAINOB010000319.1:0-2368 GCA_036735585.1 Cytophagales bacterium
TCAGTGACAATACAATCACCAGCAACTCGACCATAAATATGCTGATATGAATGCCTAATAGAACATAGGCTCTCTGGAAGGCGTCAAAAGGTTTATAAAATGGATTCTCCGCCAAAATAGAGGCAATCAGCACAGCAGACAGCAGCCATAAACACATTAGCTTGAAGGATCTACTGAGAGAATGTACTTCAATAATTTTGTACAATAGCGCTAAATAAAGCCCGCCCATAAACAGAAACAGAGGGATCAGCACTGAGTATATCCTATGGCCAGAGGCAAGAAATAAAACATCGGATAAGGTAAGTCCTAAGGCAAGCAGCAGTATTTGCGTGATCACCAATGCTTTATATCTCCACAGCACGGTCTCAGAGGTGTGCATATCAATCTTTGGCCAGCAATCGACCTACTAACAATACCACAAAAAGATTGCCCCACACCGCTTCAATAACGGCAAGGTTACGAATGAGTCTTATAGGTTGATCATATTCAGGGTCTTGCCCACCAAGGATGGTAAGACTGTAATAAATGCAAGTGGTATAACTTTCTAATCCAAGAGGAATACTTTCGCCCAAAGCACCCAGTTTGGCAATGCATATCAAGTCATAGGCACTGCCGAAGCAAATGGCAATCATTAAGTAGACACAAGCAGCTCCCCATAGCTTTTGTGGAGAAAGTTTTTCCCCAGAAAACATATCCAAGATCACAAAGTAGATCACGATCAACTCAATGATAAACAACACCGCATGGATGTAGAACAGATAAGGACGTTGCGCCTCATCATCAAAAAATGTGAAAAATGGGTTGACTGTAATTAAGGCTAGAGCATAGGAGCCCATAATCACAACAAACAGTCCATAGATCAACCAAATGCTTCGGGTGAAATTTCTCAACAAATCCCATAGTACAAGCACGTAAATTCCACCTAACAACAGAAATATGACATCCCGAAATATCAGCGTATCTTCAAAACCAATCAGCGAAAGCAGGTCTTTCAGTAGCAATGCCGAAAAGATGATGAGGCATTGTAGGATAACTACATTTCTAAAATCCTTTTCTTTCTCATTGCGGAGTGCCTCCCCTTTGAGGTGCTGAACGAATTTAAATCTTTTCAAACCGGAACATTGTTTTCGCGAAGTGCATCATTCAGCGAAGTTTTCAAATCTGTGCTTTCCTTTCGCTTTCCTATAATCAAGGCACAGGGTACCTGATACTCACCTGCCCTAAACTTTTTAGTAAAGGACCCTGGTATAACTACCGATCTATCAGGAATATAGCCTTTCATTTCTAAAGGCTCATCTCCAGTTACATCTATTATTTTGGTTGATTGTGTTAAAACCACATTGGCTCCCAACACTGCTTCCTTCCCTACCCTGACACCTTCCACCACTATACAGCGAGAGCCCAAAAATGCACCATCTTCTATAATTACAGGAGCTGCCTGAATGGGTTCTAATACTCCTCCAATTCCCACTCCACCACTAAGGTGAACATGCTTACCTATTTGCGCACAGCTTCCTACTGTAGCCCAGGTGTCTACCATGGTACCTTCATCTACATAGGCTCCAATATTTACATAAGATGGCATCATCACTACTCCTTTGGCCAGAAAAGCACCATAGCGTGCAATAGCCAAGGGAACAGCCCTAACCCCTAATTTGGCATACCCTTTCTTCACCCTTATTTTATCATGAAATTCAAAGGGCCCGGCTTCAATCACTCGCATTTTTTGAATGGGGAAATAAAGAATTACCGCCTTCTTCACCCACTCGTTTACTTGCCAAGAACCATCTTCCAAAGGCTCAGCTACTCTACGGATCCCTCTATCCAGACTCTCAATGACGGTTTTGATAGCAATGGCCGTGTCTGGTTCGTATAACAGGGATCTGTCATCCCAAACTTTTTCAATGATTGATCTTGTTTCCATAGTATCGAATGTGCCGTGCAAAATAACAGATAATGATGGCTTAAAACCACAAGCTTAATACATTTGGTCAATGGCTGAGGCTCCCGTAGTTTTATTTCTTTCCTTGCTGAAACCCTGTGATGATGTGCGCACGGTGTTGAGGCTTGCACCATCTGTTCAAAAGGCCTTACCAAATGCGAAGCTTTTAAGTATTGGGCCTTATGCCGCAAGTGATTCTGCCGAAGAAAAAACACAATGCATCGGCCTATTTCCTTTTAAAAGAGGAGGAGTGTATCGGATAAAACATCTTATTCAATTACTGAAAAATAGCTCTCAAGTAAAACCTCAAGTAGTAATAATCAATATACCTGATTTATTGATAGTTGCGATATCAAACAAAATATTATTTGGCAGCAAAATAGTGTACGATGTGCAAGAAAACTATGCCCTCAATGCTGGAAATGG
>DAINOB010000320.1:0-2360 GCA_036735585.1 Cytophagales bacterium
TACTTCCTAATGTGATCACTCCAAATGGAGATGGCAAGAATGATTCTTTCTTGATTTCTGGTTTGAGACCCGGTACTAAAACCAAATTGGATGTATTTAATAGGTGGGGTAGACCTGTTTATTCTAAAGATGATTATGACAATACCTTCAGCGGAAGTGATCTAGAAGGTGGAACATACTTCTTTAGTTTATACGTAGAAGATCAAGACAAAACCTACACAGGTTGGGTGCAGCTTATTAAATAAACTTTTCATAGTGATGAGTTAGGGTTATAAAGTGGGGCGAAAGTCCCACTTTTGTTTTTATGCCTATGGAAACAAAGCCACTTGCCGAGAGGATGCGCCCTACAAGCCTCGATTCATTTTATGGGCAAAGCCACTTGGTTGGCCAGAATGGATTCATCCGCATGCTCCTTGGAACAGGTCATATTCCGTCTATGATTTTTTGGGGGCCTCCTGGTGTTGGAAAAACAACCTTAGCGGAGATTATTTCTAAGTATCTTTCCATTCAGTATTATTCTCTTAGTGCTGTGAGTGCAGGTGTGAAGGATGTGAAGGAAATAGTAGAACAAGGCAGACGGTATGGTAGAGTATTGCTGTTCTTGGATGAAATTCATCGCTTTAACAAGTCTCAGCAAGATGCACTCTTGGCAGCTGTAGAAAAGGGATACGTTATTCTAATTGGTGCAACTACTGAGAATCCTTCATTTGAAGTAAATCATGCTCTGTTATCGCGTACTCAAGTGATGATTTTTCAGAAATTGAGTGATCAGGACATACAGACTATCTTAGAAAGAGCGCTTAAGGAGGATGAATTTTTAAGCCTTCATGGCTATACACTTAATGACGACTTCACGATTGCCAAGGCAGCTATGGGTGATGCTCGAAAAGCACTTACCATTCTTGAGATCTCATTAAAGAGCTTAGGAGATCATGAAAGATTGATCAGCAAATCCACAGTAAATACAATATTATCAAATCCTTCACTTCATTTTGATAAAGGAGGGGAGCAGCACTATGACATTGCCAGTGCATTTATAAAATCTATAAGAGGTTCTGATCCTAATGCAGCTTTATATTGGTTGGCAAGAATGCTTAAAGGGGGTGAAGACCCTAAGTTTGTAGCAAGAAGACTGCTTATTCTTGCTTCAGAAGATATAGGTAATGCCAATCCTACGGCTTTGGTTTTAGCCAATAGTTGCTTTCAATCGGTTCATGTGCTAGGAATGCCTGAAGCAAGGATAATCTTGGCTCAAACATGTACGTATCTTTCATCCTCTCCCAAAAGCAATGCTTCTTATCTTGGAATAAATCAAGCCATGGATTTGGTGGATAGAACAGGTGACCGAGATGTTCCTTTACATCTTAGAAATGCGCCCACTGTGTTGATGAAAAAGCTAGGTTATGGTAAAGAGTACAAATACAGTCATGACTATAAAGGTAATTTTGCTCCACAAGAATACTTTCCTGAAGGATTAGAAGGAACAGTGCTTTATAACCCCGGAGACAATAGTAGAGAAATAGAACTTAGAGCATTTTTAAAAAGTAAATGGGGTAGCAAATACAGCTATTAAAACAAGGGTTTGTATAGGTGGTTAAATCGCCTATTTTTGCGAGTATCAAAATCAGTTCCATGAGCGTTTTAGTAAATAAGAATTCAAAAGTAATTGTACAGGGTTTCACCGGTACAGAGGGTACATTTCATGCACAGCAGATGATTGAATACGGCACCCAAGTAGTTGGTGGTGTTACTCCTGGAAAGGGTGGTACAATGCATCTTGACAGACCTGTGTTTAATACTGTATTAGAAGCTGTTGAACAGGCTGGAGCCAATGTATCCATAATTTTTGTTCCTCCCGCATTTGCTGCTGATGCAATCATGGAAGCTGCTGATGCTGGCATTGAAGTAATTGTAGCCATCACAGAAGGTATCCCAGTAAAGGATATGATGATTGCTAAAAACTATTTAAAGAATAAAGCTGTAACGCTTATCGGACCTAACTGTCCTGGAGTAATTACACCTGGAGAAGCGAAAGTAGGGATCATGCCGGGGTTTGTCTTTAAAAAAGGAACCATTGGCATCGTTTCCAAGTCAGGAACATTGACTTATGAAGCAGCCGATCAAATAGTAAAAGCAGGACTTGGAATCTCTACTGCCATTGGCATTGGTGGCGATCCGATCATTGGCACTCCCACTAAGAATGCAGTAGAGCTCTTGATGAATGATTCTGAAACTGAAGCTATAGTAATGATCGGAGAAATTGGCGGCAACTATGAAGCTGACGCTGCTAGATATATTCTTTCTGTGGGAAATAAAAAGCCTGTGGTTGGTTTTATCGCTGGTCAAACAGCACCTGCAGG
>DAINOB010000321.1:0-2304 GCA_036735585.1 Cytophagales bacterium
TGGGAATCGGATCTTCTAGCGAGCTATAAAGAAACCCGCAATGAAATGCTGGGAGACGATTACTCATCCAAGTTCAGTCCATGGTTGGCTTGGGGATGCCTCTCAGCGCGTGCCATAGCGCATGCTATTACAGAATATGAAGAGGAACGAACAAAAAATCAAAGCACCTATTGGCTGTTGTTTGAACTGATTTGGAGAGATTTCTTCCGTTTTACCGCTTCTGCAGGTGGCATTGGTATGTTCAGAAAATCAGGATTGCGTGGGGTATCGGTATTTTCAAGACCAAATGAGTTTCAATTAAATGCTTGGAAAGAAGGAAATACAGGGATTCCAATGATAGATGCCAACATGCGCGAAATGCTAGCTTCTGGATTCATGAGCAACAGGGGCAGGCAGAATGTTGCCAGCTTTTTGGTAAAAGATTTACAGCAAGACTGGCGTGAAGGTGCTGCTTGGTTTGAGCACATGCTGATAGATTATGATGTGTGCAGCAATTATGGCAATTGGCAATATGTGGCAGGGGTTGGCAATGACCCTCGTGAAGATCGTTATTTCAACATCCTCAGCCAGGCAGAGCGGTATGATCCTCAGGGGCGCTATGTACGAACCCATGTACCAGAGTTGCTTTCCGTCCCAGATGCTTTGGTGCATAGACCTGATCTTTGGAAAAAACAAGGTATAAAAGCCTACGCCAGCCCTTTGGTGGATGCTGGCAAGTGGGTGAGGCGTTGATTTAAGATAGCATTCGGATTTCTTTGTTGTGAAAGGCTTTTAACTGGTCGCCTACCTCAACCACCAATTGTCCAAAGCGATTGACATCTCGGATAATTCCGATAAAGACGTTTTCTGCCTCAAACATTTTCTTTTCCCCAAGGCCCATTAGGTGGCTTTTATATAAATTTTCAACCTCGTGTGAGGATCCATTTTTCAACAAAGCATAAAATTGTTCCAGAGACTTAAATAGGCTTTGTAAGATCAGCTCTTTGTCAAAAGACTTATTACCAACTAGTGCCATGGATGTGGCGGCAGTATGTTTAAAACGCAGTTGATTTACATTCAATCCAATGCCCACTATAGCATATTCAATCATATCTCCACGGATAGAAGTTTCAATAAGTGTTCCGGCTATTTTCTTGCCTTGTATGTACACATCATTGGGCCATTTCACTAGCGCAGGTAGATTTGGAATGAAAGTTTCCAAAACTTGTTTAATAGCTAAAGCCGCTACCATGCTCAGACAGTACAATTGATCAGGGGCTAAGAAAGCAGGCCGTAAGAGTAGAGAGAAAGTTAGATTTTGCTGAGGTGCAGATTCCCATTGATTTCCCTGTTGTCCTCTGCCTTTGCTTTGAAAATCAGTGTCTACAACAGCACCTTCTGAAAGCTCAGTAGAATGCAGCCAGTCAAGCATCACATCATTGGTAGACTGACATTTTGGCAAGCTTTTTCTTATTTGGCCTATAAATGGTGTATAGCTCAGTGAGTTCAACAACGAATTTGCTATTTTTGCTACAATTTAATACTTAAATCATTTGCGTAAAAAGAAAGAAGATTCCCTTCTGCTGGCCGAGACTGTGGTAAAGGGTATGCAGGAAAAGAAGGCCGAAGATATTGTCATTCTTGATTTAAAATCTATTCGTGGGGCTGTTTCAGACTATTTTGTGATCTGTTCGGGCAACTCCGACAAGCAGGTAGATGCTATTGCAGATTCTGTGGAAGAACAGGTTTATAAAGATCGTGCAGAAGACCCTTGGCACAGAGAAGGTAAAGAGAACAAGGAATGGATTTTGTTAGATTATGTAAATGTAGTCGTACATGTCTTTCAGACAGAGAAAAGAAAATTTTATGGCTTGGAGGAGCTGTGGGGTGATGCAGAAATAGAGCGCATCGATTCCTCAATGATCATGTAGCGAAAACTTTATTTTTTATCCTACAGTTTAGTCTAAATACCAGTATAGCTTACAAAGGCACACACCATGGCAGAACAGCAAAAAGTGAATAATAAAAAAGGAGTTGGCAATCCTATGAATAAATTGCCGAAACCACCACAAAAACCTAATCTTCAGCTATATATCATTATAGGACTGTTTCTATTTGTGATCCTAATTACCATTTTCAGCAGGAGCACCAGCACGATAGAGATCACACAAAAAAGGTTTGAAGACATCTTTTTAAGTCAGGATATTCAGGATGTAGTTCTGGTGAACAATCAGTATGTAGAAATTACCCTGAAAGATGAAGCACGAAACAACGAGAAGTACAAGAATGAGTTAAATGACAAGATTCCTTTTTCTGTTCAAAAAG
>DAINOB010000322.1:0-2291 GCA_036735585.1 Cytophagales bacterium
AATTTGGATGAAGTAAAAGCACTTGCAGCCTGGATGACTTGGAAATGTGCAGTAGTGGACATCCCTTACGGAGGAGCGAAAGGCGGTGTAGCTTGCGATCCAAGAAAGATGTCACGAGGTGAGGTGGAACGACTGGTAAGGGCTTACACAAGGGCTATGTTGGACGTTTTTGGTCCAGACAGAGATATTCCTGCTCCTGATATGGGTACAGGACCAGAAGAAATGGCTTGGCTTATGGATGCTTATTCTCGAGCCAATGGCATGACCGTGCATGCAGTGGTCACTGGCAAGCCCATAGTTTTAGGGGGATCCTTAGGACGTGTAGAAGCTACTGGCAGAGGAGTAATGGTATCTACCATGGCTGCCATGGAAAAACTAAAAGTAAATCCAATACAGGCTACTTGCGCAGTGCAAGGATTTGGGAATGTGGGTTCTAATGCTGCCAAGCTTTTGGAAGAAAGAGGAGTAAAAATATTGGGCATTTCTGATATCAGTGGGGCTTACTACAACGAACATGGTATAGATATCATGAAAGCCATTGCCTATAAAGACTCACATGGAGGCACCTTGGAAGGATATCAAGATGCTACGGTGATTAGCAATTTTGAACTGCTCACCCTTCCAGTAGATGTGCTAGTGCCCGCTGCTATGGAAGATGTAATCACTGGGAAAAATGCCCGCGATATCAAGGCAAAAATGATCATTGAAGGTGCCAATGGCCCTACCTCGGCAAAAGCAGACTCCATCATCAACGAAAAAGGGATATTGGTAGCCCCAGATATTCTTGCAAATGCAGGAGGAGTCACTGTTTCCTATTTTGAATGGGTGCAGAACAGGCTGGGTTACAAATGGTCGAAAGACAGAGTACATCGCAGAATGGATAAAATAATTCGTGATGCCTTTGAAAATGTATACAGCAAGAGTATTGAATACAATGTGCCCTTGCGTACCGCAGCATACATCGTAGCGATAGATAAGGTAGCTAAAACCTTTAAATTCAGAGGAGGCTATTAATTTTATATAAATTAAAAACTTCAAAAGGGGAGATTTAGCTGTCTCCCCTTTTTTATCTTTACACCATGACAATACACAAAGAAGGCTATGTGACCCTTACCGTCACCGCAATTGCGCTCTTTTTTATCAATATGCTCGCAAGCCGACTATTTCATACCCAAGAGGTGTTTTTTTACACGCTGATCGGAATTTCTACACTGTTTTTTTTGATTGTATTGCAGTTTTTTCGGCATCCCAGAGTCAATATTCAATTTGATGAAAAAGCTGTTTTGGCGCCTGCCGATGGAAAAGTAGTGGTCATAGAGGAAACCGAAGAAGGTGAATATTTTAAGGACAAGCGCATTCAGGTATCTATATTTATGTCTCCTTTCAATGTGCATGTAAACAGAACCCCTGTAGCTGGCAACATACAATACTTTAAATATCACCCCGGAAAATATCTAGTGGCTTGGCATCCAAAATCCTCCACAGAAAATGAACGCACTACTGTGGTGATTCAAAGGGGATCTGAGCAGATTTTACTAAGACAGATAGCAGGCGCACTTGCGAGGAGAATTTGTTGGTACATTAAAGAAGGTCAACAAGTGAAGCAAGGCGAGGAGTTCGGGTTTATCAAGTTCGGATCAAGGGTAGATATCTTTTTGCCTTTAGGGACTAAAATAGATGTGCAACTCAATCAAGTAACCCAAGGTGGAGTTACGCGTATCGCTACGCTAAACTGAAAAGGATTTACTGAGTAAATTGGTAATGGCCTCCAATCCTTTTTGATCTTCTGCATCGAAGTCATTCACAGCATCACTATCTACATCTAAGACTGCGACAACTTCTTGATTTAAATTAAAAATAGGCAATACGATTTCGGATCTTGAGGCACTGTTGCAGGAAATATGTCCGGGAAATAGCTCTACATCAGGTACAATTATAGACTCTGCTCGCTCCCAAGCTTTACCGCAAACACCTTTACCTTTTGAAATTCGAGTACAGGCTATAGGACCCTGAAAAGGCCCAAGGACTAATTCATCGCCTTCAACAACATAAAAACCCACCCAGAAGAAGTCAAATGTCTGTTTTAGGGCGGCTGCAATATTGGCCATATTGGCAATGGTATTGTGTTCCCCCTCGATCAATGCCTCTATCTGTGGCAATAAGATATCGTACTTATCAGCCTTATTTGCACCCGAGGACACTGTTAGCTCTTCAGCCATAATTCATCAGATTGATAGGAATAAAAAAATCCTGCCTCAGTGACTGAAGCAGGATTTTTAATGTAATGGATT
>DAINOB010000323.1:0-2259 GCA_036735585.1 Cytophagales bacterium
CATAGAAAAATATAGTACAATAAAACCAAAGCTCCAGAGGAGCGAAATAATCATAGGCTCCAGAGGAGCAAAAGTGTGCTTCCCTACCGCTTGTTTATGTTGCGGGCTGCATCACCGATTTTCCTTATCTTTGCTTATCCCAGTTAAAACATCCCAAACATTCATACTAGACCCATGTATCAAGCAAAAGTCAAAATCCTTCCCCACAAAGAACTACTAGATCCACAAGGAAAAGCAGTGATGCTGGGCTTACACAACCTTTTAATTCAGGACATAGCAGATGTAAGAGTAGGAAAGTATATAACCCTAGATATTGCTGCCGATACCGAAGAAAGGGCCTATGCATTGGCCAAAGAGGCTTGTGACAAGCTTTTGCACAATAAGATAATGGAACAATACGAATTGAGCGTTGAAAAAAAATAAGCATGCCTCACAATTTTTGTGGCATTTAGTTGTTAAGATCAAGAAATAAGATTGGTTGAGAACACTGTACCTAATTGAACTACTTTGATCTATGATAAATTTAGGATTTTATTCAAAATCTGTTTGTCTGGTTGGGCTATCCTTAACTCTCAGCTCGTATGCTTTACAAGCACAATCACAAACAAAAAAGATTAATTGGCAGGCTGTTTACTCTGGTTTTGATCAAGAGGGAAATCCTACCCAAATGCTCAGTGGAGAGGGCGTATTTCCCGCAGAGCAGGATCAATTTATACCCTACATTCAAATTAAAATCAATGGTTTTTCCAATGATATACGTTTGAAAAATGTACAAACCGTTGATTTGAGTAAAGATGAATTACAGAAGTTAGAACCACATTTAAAGTTAGCCAAGCTGCAGAATAGCTATCAACATGGGCTGGAGAACAAGAGAGATGTGACTCTTTTTCTATCCCCTGCCATAGTAAAAAGCGGTGGTGGATATAAAAAAATTACCTCTTACGAAATAGAATACAACCTTTCTCAAGCACCTGCTCGTGCAGTGTCATCTGCTCGGATTCAATCAGGGAATTCTATTTTGGCCTCTGGAGATATTTATCGTGTGGGTGTAAGCAGGGAAGGGATTTACAAGATTGACGCAGCCTTCTTAGCTTCCATAGGATTGAACATTCAAGGGATAGATCCTAGGAATTTGGCCATCTATGGCAATGGAGGTCAATTATTGCCCCAAGCCAACAGTGCACCCAGAGTAAAGGACCTTTATGAGAATTCAATCTACGCAGTTGGAGAATCAGATGGACAATTTGATCCTGGAGATTATTTTCTCTTCTATGCTCGAGGCCCCCATCCATTTTTTTACAATCAAATTTCAGCAGTTTTTCAGCGCGAACGCAATGTTTTTTGTGATACCGCTTATTACTTCATTAAGATAAAAGATACACCTGCAAAGCGTTTGCAAGTTCAGCCTTCATTGACTGCTACAGGCACACCTTTCACGGAATTTGACGACCGACTCATTCATGAAACCGATCAATTTAATTACCTGAAATCCGGAAGACTATGGGTAGGGGAGAGTTTTAATTTAGTTCCGTCTAGGAGTTTTAGCTTCAATATCCCAGGTATGGTATCAGGTGCCAATATGCGTGCAATCGTGGCTGTAGCAGGCAGATCTCCCGCGCCTACTACCACCTCTTCTGTATTTACTACTCAAATTGGTTCTACCACATCAGGTACTCAAACCTTACCAGGCAATGGCGGTGTAGACTACGGTGTTAAAGCGAGAATCTCTACTGCTTTTTATACGATTAACCAGAACGTGTTTGGAGGAGGGAGTTCTGTGGTATTCAATTTGAGTTTCAGCAAAGGTGCCTCCACCGCAGCAGAAGGACACCTAGATTATATTTTGGTGAATACTCGAAGAAGACTAGAACTGTATGGAAACATGACCTCCTTTCGTGTCACGGCCAGTACATTCAATCCAACCGCCAACTATAGTGTGGGCAACATGACCACTGGAAATTTAATATGGGATGTTACCAACCCGCTAGAACCTGTACTTATTCAGCATACATTAAATCAGACCAAAGCAGAATTTACCGTCCCCTCTGACACCTTGAGAGAGTTCGTAGCGTTACACCCCAGCAATCACCCCACTCCAGTTTTTGTAAATAAGGTAGTCAATCAAAATCTGCGTGCCATGCAGGCCACCGAATTAATCATCATCGCACCACCTATTTTTAAGAATCAGGCACAAAGCTATGCCAACTTCAGGGCACAAAGTATGGGCAAAAGCGCCTCTGTGGTTACCACCCACGATAT
>DAINOB010000324.1:0-2200 GCA_036735585.1 Cytophagales bacterium
GCAGGCAATTGATCTTTTAATACAATCTCGGCAAACTCCTCTCTGCTCATCGGCTGCAAAGCATAATTCGTAGCCTTTTCTTGTCCTATGGTCGATTGCTTCTCATTGCCAATGCTTTTGCCACACATGGAGCCGGGTCCATGACCGGGATACACGATCATGTCATCTGGCAAGCTCATGATTTTTTGAGTAATGGTATCGTACAAAGCTGCTACTTGCTCCTCTTTGGAAATAATGACCCCATCCAACAAATCTGGGCGACCTACATCGCCTACAAACAAGGTATCTCCAGTAAATATGGATTCTTCCTTGCCCTGCTCATTGATCAATATATAGCAAGTAGATTCTGGGGTATGCCCAGGAGTATGGATTGCTTTAATTTTTGCTTTACCTAATTCAAAGACTTCCCCATCGTGTGCGATATGAGCATCAAATGCGGCTACAGCTGTGGGTCCGAATACAATCTTGGCCCCAGTTTCAGATGCTAAATCAATATGACCAGACACAAAATCTGCATGAAAATGTGTCTCAAATATGTATTTAATCTTAGCTCCACGAGATTTGGCCAGTTCTAGATAGGGTGTTGTTTCTCTGATGGGATCTACCACGGCTGCTATACCGTCTGATTCAATATAGTAGGCTGCTTCTGCCAGACATCCTGTGTAAAGTTGTTGTACAAACATAAATCTGCTTTATTTTGAAACTTGAATTTATTGCGGAAAGGTTCATGTACCTTTCAATTACCGTACTAAGATAGAGAGTAGATTTATAGCTTACCGTGACTATTGTCATAAGCCACTGATAAAACCTCAGATTCTAATGTCTTGATTTTTTCTCTGCTGTTCGCCACCCTCCATTCGAATAAAGCTAGAAAAGGTAGATATAGAAAATAAGTAAACCCTGATGCAATGATTCCTCCAGTATTATGCCTCCAAATCCAAGCAATTACAGCCGAAAGTATAGGAATAGCAGCCATTAAGAGGAACCTCCACCAGCAAATGCGCGTCTCATAACATTCCACAGCTGAAAGCTCCAATGCTATCTTTTGTGAAAGTGCATAACGATACATGGCTGCTAAAACCAAGTAAATAGCTGCAATCCCCAATCCATAGAAGATCATTAAATTGTGGATATCTCCCTTCTCAAACATCCCGTTTATCCTGCTTTGATCATATCCATATCCAAACAATCGATACAAAAAACTTGCATACATCTCTGTCAAAAAGGTAGCGAGAAACTTAAGCGGGAACACATAAATAAGTAAGATAAAAAGCAACAGTGCATTCATGGCCACGATTCGCACATCCTCCAATCCATAGCGCACAAAAAACATAAAATGTTGATACCAAACGGATATGAGTATGACTATACATAAGCCAAAGGGAATCACATCTCGTAAGCTTACCAACACTTCTGCATAAGTGGTGGGCATTTGCTGCTTGAAAATCAATAGAGTAATGGCAATGGCAAATACCGCATCACTGAAAGCCTCTAATCGAGTGATCTCTGTGCCTCTCAGTCTGAACTGATACTGTTTCTCATGATGAGCTTTGAGCAGGGAGCGCATAAGTTACCAATGTTTTTGGACTGGAAATGAAATTTAAAGATACATTTCCATCCGCTTCATTCAGCTTTTAGTAAATAAAAAAAGCCGATATAAAACCGGCTTCGTTCTTTATAAGAATATCAGTATTTAAGCATTTTTTGCGCTTTCTATCTTTTCATATTTACTGCCTACAAGGGCATAAAAAATCACAAAAAGATAGCAGGCTGCTGGGATAAGTAGAGCAATGGTACTTGGAGAGCCTCCAGCAAGCACCTGACTCATGACCAAAGGTATCACTGCACCTCCAAACATTCCCATAATTAGTACCGAGGAGCCTTCTTCAGAGAATTTGCCCAAACCTGAAATGCCTAAGGTAAAAATGGCAGGAAATAGGATTGAATTAAAAAGACCTACAAGCAATAACGCCCACATAGAAGTAGTGCCTTCTGTATACGCGCCTACCACCACAAGTAGAGCTGCTCCAGCAGCACAAAATGCTACTGCCTTGTGCAAGTTAAAGTTGGGGAGAATATAGGCACCTGCAAAACGTCCTACCATAGTGCCACCATAGTAAAATGCCAAGTAATTCAATGCCTGAAGTTCGTTGAGACCTGATAGTCTTGAAATATTTCCACTTAAGAAAACACCTACTGC
>DAINOB010000325.1:0-2192 GCA_036735585.1 Cytophagales bacterium
GTAGGAGGGTATGAGCTTTTCTTAAGGGATTTTAACCAAATAGATGCTTCAACCGACCTTGTTTTTGAGGCCATGGAATACAATATGGAAGTAGAAAAAGTGACGGATCAGTATGTACAGCTGTTTGACTGGCTTGAGCTGCTCAAAAGGAATGTGGTAATTTTTGTCGCGCTTATCAGCTTCGTGGCGGTATTCAATGTGGCTTCATCGCTATTGGTGATGGTGATGGAGCGCACAGCAATGATTGGCATTCTGAAAGCGATGGGTGCCAATGATCGGCAAATAGGCAAGATATTTTTCCTCAACGGTGCACAAATAATTATTAAAGGATTAGTAATAGGAAACTTGATCGCACTTGTCCTTCTTCTGTTGCAATACTTTTTTCAACTCATCCCACTAGATCCTGAAAACTATTACATGGAGTCTGTCCCTGTACGTTTTGAATGGTGGATTTGGATCATGATGAATGTGGCCCTCTCCGCAATTATACTGGCAGTGTTGTGGGTTCCTATTTGGTTTATAGGGAAAATAAGACCTATTCTATCGATTCGTTTCGATTGATTAGAATCGGTAACGTGCGCCTACCCCTGTATGGAAAGTAAACCAAAAAGGATCGGTAAGTGCCTCAATATACAGAGCAATATCTGCAAAGACGGTTATGGGTACTTCATCAAAAGTATACTCTAAGCCTGTGACACCATCCACTCCAATTCCAAGATGTGTTCTTCGTTCCTCAAATACGATCAATCTATTTTGATTGTTAAAAAATCGGTATCGATAGCTGTTGAAACGCAGCTGAGGACCTAATCCATAATACCATTGGAGCCCAGAAAGCACTTGCACCAATTCTTGATTCCATAAGTAATGCGCTTGTAGGCAAAGCCCTCTGTTTCGTCCGTAGTTGATGAATATTCGGTCCTCTCTGGAGCTAAATCTCGATTCATAATCGTATCCCCAATACCATGTACGACCTACATTGAACTCTATGGCATGTTTGCTATCCAAATATTTTTTAGCGGTGATACCAGTTGGATCTCCCAATCTAACGCCAATACCCCAATCTTCAAGATTTGGTTTTTGTGCATGTACATGATATCCAGCAAGCGACAATAGCAATAGAAGCAATGATTTTTTCATTTTTCTTAAGTGGAAAGACTTTAAACGATTTGATAGGAATGAAGCAATAAACGCAAAGATGTGGAATATGTTAAAATTCGTTGTGCAACACCTTTAGCAGTATTTGCTTAAGCATAATGATGAAATCGTGATTATACAAACCACCTGTTGCTTTTGGCAACTATCTAACAGCAAATCCTTTCATCTTTGTATTCATACAAAGTAGCGTACTATGGATCATCTAGAGAACCTTCAACAGCAACGGTTATATTTTCAAGAAGGGCATTTAAGAAGCTATCAGGCTCGAAAACAGCAACTGATGCAATTGAATGTGCTCGTTCAAGCCCACGAAAAAGAAATTGCGCAAGCCCTATTTGATGATTTAGGCAAATCTTATCTAGAGGCCTACACCAGCGAAATTGGTTTTATACTTCAAGAAATAAAGCATACCCTTCGTCACTTAAAGTCCTGGATGGCGCCTGTCAAGGTATCTACGCCTTTGCCTTTGCTTCCAGCGCGTAGTGCTATGTTGGCTGAGGGTAGGGGTGTAAACCTGATCATAAGCCCTTGGAATTATCCCTTTCAGTTGCTTATGGCCCCTTTGGTGGGCTGTTTGGCTGCCGGAAATACAGCAGTACTTATGCCCAGTAACCAAGCTTCTGCCACTGCAGCTTTGATCGAGGCTTTGGTTTTAAAGTATTTTGATCCTAGAGTGGTCACAGTCATCAATGGTTCAGGAGCAGATACTTTCGAAAAACTTACAAAGTCGTTTAGATTCGATTATATATTCTTCACAGGAAGCACCGCTGTAGGCAAAGTAGTAGCCATAAGAGCCGCAGAGCAATTGATTCCTGTTACCTTAGAATTGGGAGGGAAAAGTCCTGCTATTGTGCATAGTGAAGCCAAACTCTCTATTGCAGCTCGCAGAATCGTGTGGGGGAAATTTTATAACTGTGGTCAAACCTGTGTAAGCCCAGACTATGTGCTGGTAGCCCAACATCTAGAAGAAAAGCTCCTGGAAAAAATAAAAGAAGAGATTGTTAATTTCTATTCTACCAAACCTGAGCAATCTCCTG
>DAINOB010000326.1:0-2186 GCA_036735585.1 Cytophagales bacterium
CTGGTTTCACCTAATCAAATCGTTCGGATCATGGATGCAGAGGGCCCCCTTAATCTTCGCATATTACTACCAGATGGGAGATTAGTAGATGAACTTCTGGTGATAGAAGAATGGTCTGCACCGAAAAAAGCTGGCATTTATTTGCTTCAATTTTCAGATCGTTCAGGCAAGGTATTTAAAATAGAGAAATTGGTGGTTCAGTGATCAAGGAGCACGAATAGGTTTTCTAAGCAAATACCACCCCTCCTTCGGAGCAGTTTTTACACATGTCTATTTCTTTCCTGCTTTTTAAAAGAGTCGCTCTAAACCTATTGTAGGCATCGCCCTTCCAGATTTCTTCAAATGGCTGAATCGATGTCATTCCCATCACGTGGTGCGCATCTTTATCAAAACAACAAGGCACCACTCTGCCATCCCAGGTGATCACACAGGAGTGCCACATTTTCCAACAGTGATTGAGGAGTTTGTTTTTGATGCTCCATGTTCCGTTATCCTCTTGTTTGTATCTGCTGTATTCAGGCAAGCTTGGAATCAGGTCTGAGCCATTTTCATACTCATAAATTTGTGCTGTCTTGAATACGATTTTATTTACGCCCATTCGCTTGGCCAGAGTCTTTGCCTCCATGATTTGATGCTCATTGGGCTTTACCACCAAAAATTGAAAGACTACAAAAGGAGTTGAGGAACCTAGTTTTCTTTTCCATTCCAATAGTTTCTGCGTGCCCTCTAAGACTTTTTGAAGCTTTCCGCCCACCCTGTATTGTGCATAGGTTTCTTGGGTAGTACCATCCAGAGAGATGATCAGCCTGCTCAGTCCACTTTCTACAGTAGCTCTCGCCATGGCATCAGTCATAAAATGTGCGTTGGTAGAGGTAGATGTATACAAGCCTTTTTGGGCAGCATAGCGCACCATCGACACAAAGTCAGGATGCAGATAGGGCTCTCCCTGAAAGTAAAAAGTAAGATACACACTACGCTTGTACAGCTGGTCAATAAGGGAAGCGTATTGGTTTTGATCCAACATTCCCGTAGGTCGTGTAAAGGATCTTAGCCCACTGGGGCACTCAGGGCATCGAAGATTACAGGAAGTGGTGGGTTCAATGGCTACGCTGATAGGCATGCCCCAATGCTTTGGTTTTCGTGTGATTCTGGAATAGAAATAGCTGAAAATAAGGGTGAGGCCATTCCAGACTCTAAGCGGCCTCAAACATCCTAACAAAACAAAAAAATCAATGGTATTGGCCAGGTAGGCACCTCTGGATGTCGAGTATTTAATTCCGGAAGCGATAAATCCTAGCACGGCCACTTAGCAATTAAACTAAAAAGAAATTCACCACTTCCTCATGCAGCGCAGCGGGTTGTTCTGCATGTACCCAGTGTCCTGCCCCCGGAATGATGATGACCTTAGCAGATGGGAATATTTTTTGGATGAGTGCTTCATCGCCCTGTTGTATGTATCCGGATTTGGCGCCTTTGATAAATTTCACTGGCCCATTGTAGGGATTGTTGTCTGGTATTGCAGCACCGATGGACTCTATGTTCTTATCAATTACAGGCACGTTGATTCTCCATCCAAAACTACCGTCCTCTTTTCTATACAAGCTTTTGAGCAGAAATTGTTTGGTGTCATTTTCTGAAATATAAGCTTGCAAAATCTCTTCTGCTTCCGCTCTACTTGTCAAGGTTTTATGAAAAACATCTTCTAGGCCATCTAGAATTATGTCATGATGCACAGGATAGCTTTTGGGAGCAATATCAACCACCATCAAGGCTTTAACCAATTCAGAGTGTAGCACAGCCAGATGCATGGCAACTTTTCCACCCATAGAGTGGCCAATAAAATAAGCTTCTTCAATGCCCTGAACTTCACAGAAATGCCGCACATCTTCAGCCATAGATGGGTAGTCAAAAGTGTCTGCCCAAGGACTACGGCCATGATTGCGCATATCAAGCAAATAGAGGGTATAGTTTTCGGACCATTGCTTGGCCAAGGTTTGCCAATTATCAGCAGAGCCAAACAGACCATGGATGACAACGAGTGCTGGGCCTGCACCCATTTTTCGATAATGTAAATCTACAGCCACCATATATTTAAATTACTTTCACCGCGAAGGCGTTCTTTTCTGTCATTTGACCAATTCTACGAATAAACTGATTGTGATTGCGCATATCTTGCTCAAAAATAG
>DAINOB010000327.1:0-2177 GCA_036735585.1 Cytophagales bacterium
GAGGGCTGCCCGGATTTGGCAGGGAATGGAACGATGCCATTAGCGGAGATTGGGGCGGGCAAGCCATTCAAGACTACCTATCCGCTATCGATGAGGTAAGCAAAGAACCATATGTAGATAAAGAAAAACTAGGTGCAGTAGGTGCAAGCTATGGGGGATATTCGGTGTATCAACTGGCTGGAGTGCACAACAAGCGGTTCAAAGCCTTTATTTCTCATTGTGGCATCTTCAATCTTGAAAGCTGGTATGGAAGTACCGAAGAGCTGTTTTTTGTCAATTGGGATATGAAAGGCGCCTATTGGGACCAGCCCCAACCGGAAAGCTATGCACTGTATTCTCCACATACCTTTGTAAAAAATTGGGATACCCCAATGCTTGTCATTCATGGAGAAAAAGACTTTAGAGTGCCGGTGACGCAAGGTATGGAAGCATTTCAAGCGGCTCAATTGCAGAATATCCCTTCACAATTCCTCTATTTCCCACAGGAAAACCACTGGGTGCTCAAGCCACAAAATAGTGTGGTGTGGCACAGGGTATTTTTTGATTGGCTGGACCGTTGGCTCAAATAATTTTTTCCACATACTTCACAAAATGACCATGAAAAAAATTGCAGTTTTTACTTCCGGTGGGGACTCCCCTGGGATGAACGCTTGTGTGCGGGCGGTGGTGCGTGCCGGTATGTATTTCAACATAGAAGTGTATGGAATCTATCGCGGCTTTGATGGCATGATCTCAGGGGATATTCGCCCACTTCATTCACAATCGGTAAGCAACATCATACAGCGTGGAGGCACTATTCTTAAATCTGCGCGCAGCAAAGAATTTATGAGTCCAGAAGGACGTAAAAAGGCTTTTGATCAACTGAAAGCACATGAAATTGAAGGGCTTGTGGCCATTGGTGGTAATGGTACCTTCACAGGAGCTATGATTTTTCATGAGGAATATGGCATTCCGACTGTGGGCTGTCCAGGCACCATTGACAATGATCTCTATGGCACCGACCACACCATTGGTTACGATACTGCGGTAAATACTGCTTTGGAAGCCATTGATAAAATTAGGGATACAGCTGCCTCCCATGACCGTATTTTCTTCATAGAAGTGATGGGAAGAGACAGTGGATACATTGCCATAGCCTCTGGCATTGGGGGAGGAGCAGAGATGGTGATGGTGCCGGAAACAAAGACCACCATTCATGAGGTTCTAGAAACTTTGAAACAAGGATGGAACAGGTCTAAAAGCTCATCTATTGTGGTGGTGGCAGAAGGGGATGAAGAAGGAGATGCCAATAGCATTGCTACCAAAATAAAGGAACAATTGCCCATTTTAGATATTCGTGTCACTACGCTAGGGCATATCCAGCGCGGGGGTTCGCCTACAGCCTTAGACAGAATTTTGGCCTCAAGACTTGGACTAGGAGCTGTGGAAGGTTTGATTCATGGCCGCTCCAATGTGATGGCTGGTGTGGTAAACGAAAAACTGGTGTACACCCCTTTTCAGGATACCATTACCAAAACCAAACCCATCAACCAAGATCTCATTCGTATGATTGAGATCCTGAGCACCTAGCCATGAAAATTCTGGTACTGGGCATAGGTAAAACACAAGAAACCTATCT
Organism: Cytophagales bacterium; assembly: GCA_036735585.1. Lineage (GTDB taxonomy): Bacteria > Bacteroidota > Bacteroidia > Cytophagales > JAIYAX01 > JAIYAX01. The sequence goes on from DAINOB010000327.1 coordinate 1,619, forward strand.
GCAAGACGGAATAGCAGAGTATCTTAAGCGATTGACGCACTATGCTTCTGTGGAGTGGCAGATGCTCCCAGACCTTAAAAAAAATCCAGCTACACTACGCCAACGGCAGGAAGAAGAAGGACAACTGCTACTGAAGCAACTACTTCCCGGAGATCAGGTATATCTATTGGATGAAGGAGGACGAACATACAGCTCTGAAGGATTTGCACAATGGCTAGAAAAGCAACAACACCTGAGCGGCCGCATGGTATTTTGCATTGGTGGAGCATTTGGCTTTTCTGAAGCCGTAGTTTCAAGAGCTCAGGGTATGATTTCCCTTTCAGAGATGACCTTTTCGCATCAAATGGTTCGGCTATTTTTTGTAGAGCAGTTATACCGTGCTTTTACGATTATGAAAGGCGAGAAATACCATCATCGGTGATTTGATTCTCTTTTGATCAGAACAAATTTTTATTTCTATAAAGATCAAACATAAAATTGTAGTTAGACAGGTACTTGGTCTTTACAATTTTTCATTCTTTTATTTTATATTTGATCTTTTGCAAAGACACCAACTTTT
>DAINOB010000328.1:0-2176 GCA_036735585.1 Cytophagales bacterium
ATTCTGTAACTCCCTAATTTCTGAACCTCTTCAAATTTTATGGTGCCACGTTCTGCTAGGTCAAGTACGTTTTGGCCTTCTTCGGCAGAGATAAACTCTCCTTTGTGATTAAGGAGCTTTAGGGCATTCCACTGCGCTGGATTGTGAGAAGCGGTAATGATGATGCCGCCCAACGCACTTTCCATGCTTACCGCCATCTCTACGGTAGGCGTGGTAGACAATCCTAGATCTATGACTTCATAGCCAAGTGCCATTAGGGTATTGGAAACCAAACCAGAAATCATTTTCCCTGAGATTCTAGCATCTCTTCCTATGATAATCTTCTTTGTGGTTCCATTGCTTTGCGATGCTAAAAACACACCGAAAGCAGCTGTATATTTTACAGTATCTAGTGGAGTAAGCCCATTACCGGGGGTTCCTCCAATAATCCCCCTTATTCCGGAGATTGATTTAATAAGTGTCAAAATGATTGGTTTTTAAATGAAAATCAGGTGGAGTTTATCAATCAAGCAGAGGTAGTCTCTGTTTTGCATTCGCCCACTTTTTTGCCGCAAAAGCAATCTGACCCATCTGGATTGAGGAGCGGGTTTTTACTGGCACAAGTACCTTTAAACTCTCCTCCTTTGATAAAAATCAAACGAACGGAAATAAAAACAAAGAATATTCCTACTAGTGCGATAGCAAGCAAAACTGTGGCCATGATGCTGTATTTTGGATAATAAAGAGCCACAAAAATAATCAGAATACTTGGCCTAAGCATACAAAACCTTCAAATATTAAAAACTCAATATGAGCTGAAGCTTCTATATTTGATAACCAAAACAACGCAGATGGACGCTTTTGAAAGACTATTAAAAATAATGAATGAGCTGAGGGATCAATGCCCTTGGGACAAAAAACAAACCTTGGAGAGTCTCCGACATTTGACCATAGAAGAGACTTTTGAGCTTTCAGATGCAATCTTGGAAGGTGACAAAGAAGAGATAAAAAAGGAATTAGGTGATTTGCTCCTGCATATTGTATTCTACTCAAAAATAGGCAGTGAGTCAGGAGCATTCGATATTCAATCGGTGATAGAAGCCCAGTGCGAAAAACTAATTAGGAGACATCCTCATATCTATGGTGATGTAAAAGCGGAAGATGAAGAAACCGTAAAACGAAACTGGGAGGCCATTAAACAACAAGAAAGCAATGGGGAAAAAAGTGTGCTTTCGGGAGTGCCTAAGTCTCTGCCTGCATTGATCAAAGCTATGCGAATTCAGGAAAAAGCCAGAGGAGCCGGATTTGATTGGGATGAGCCACAACAGGTATGGGACAAAGTACAAGAAGAGCTTTTGGAGCTTCAACAAGAAGTGAATGAAAAATCAGCTCAACAGAAGATTAGCGATGAGTTTGGCGATGTGCTCTTTTCACTCATTAACTATGCACGATTCATAGGGGTGAATCCTGAAGAGGCTTTGGAACGCACCAATCGAAAATTTATCCACCGATTTACCTACCTAGAAAACAAGGCAAAATCGTCTGGTAGAATTTTAACAGAAATGACCCTTTCAGAGATGGATCAGATCTGGGAGGAGGCAAAAAAAGTCCCTTCCAAAGATTAGTCTACGATGTGAATATAGCGAGCGCTGTTCTGCCAGCCGTTGGAGCTTTGGGCATGGATCAAATACATACCTGTAGCGAGTCCTGAAAGTGGGTAGATGATCATATGCTCTCCCTTTTCTTTTAGACCAGTGTTCCAGGCGCGGTGTGCTTTGCCTTGCAGATCGTATAAAGTAAATTCCACGTTCTGGGTACTTGCCAAGGATAGGCGAATGCCAAGTTGATCCTGATTTAGACGGTTGAGCTCAAAATTTTCCGTTGCCTCAACATTTGGTGTTCCTGACACTTGACCAGTAAGGTAGATTAAGACAGGAATATCTCTAGTAAAGGTGTACAATCCAGCCGTTTCTCTGTACTGCATGTGTAGCAGGTAAGGCTGATTCCTGATTTCAGTGAGTTGAGTATTCCAATTAAAAGTGCCAACAAGACCATTCGTGTTGCTTGTGCTGAAGCTAGAGATAAAGGCTGGTGTTAACATTTCTCCTTGTGCTACTATAGATTGAACCGTGTTATCTGCATCTACAATAGAAAGAGAGAGATTAAAATTGGTTTCTGGAATGGCAGTGAATTGAGG
>DAINOB010000329.1:0-2167 GCA_036735585.1 Cytophagales bacterium
ATCCATTGGTTTCTCTTGAAAGATTTCCAGAACCTCTGAGTATGGTATCTGCAAACGCACAAAGCCCTTGACTACTTAAAGAACCTCTTAAGGTATAGTTTAGATCGGTATTGTCTAAATTGTTGACAATCAGTTTTAAGGAATCATTCAACTCACGAATAGGATCAACGGCAAAGTGATCGTAAGGCATCTCATAAAATCTCTTTAGCATTCGTCCTTTCAGTTCACTGATTGCAAGATCGTTGAAGGTGCTATCCAACAAAGATCTATTGGTGGCCACGGATATAAAGTCAAGATTCCATGTATCATATGCGCCTGTAGGATTCCCAACGGATGAAAACAAGAATCTAAATCCATCATACAAGTACAGAGGATCGGTGATGGGAATAGCTACAAATCGAAAATCATCTAAGGGTTTCCCAATCACGCTCCATTGGGTGCGCCATTGCCCGTTTACGCCTAAAAATTGTAAATACAAAGAGTCGCCATCTACCGCATTGGGAGGCTCACCTAGCCCTTCCGGCTGCCAGAAAAACGTTAAATAGATGCTGTCGTCCGCGGTGAAACTTCCCAATCGAAGAGGTTTTGAAATCAGCGAATCCACTGGGCTATTTATGTTGCTGGTTGGAAGATAGGCTCTGCCATTAGCCTTTAGCCCATCAAAGGTGGCCACTCCCACAGATGGAGGTCTTACTGAAAACCTTTTATTAATCAGCACACCTCCTGTTTGCTCCCATTTTTGCTCATCAGGATTTCCAGAATAGTCAGCAAAGTCATCAAAGAACGGAAGCTCTAGCGTATCGGTGTTTTGAATTCTCGATTCCCTTGAGAATGCTTTTGCATTGTTTCTTGAGAAGTCTACCTCCAAAGGTCTAAGCTGGATCTGTGCTTGACCGAATCCTACCACTGATAGGATCAAACATCCAACCAATCCAAACGATTTAAAACCCATTCTCACTTTCCTTGTAGGATTTTGCGGGATCCTCACCACCCACCCAAATATCCATTACCTCTCCCATTCTCACCTTCCTTGATTGACTTGGTGTTGGCACCTGCCTTACAATTATTCCACGCTTCCGAAGACCTTCATTGGTATCGTCATACATAATTAGTCCTATCCTTAATCCAAGACCTGATAGAAGAGTTTCTGCATCATCCTGCTCCATTCCAATAAGATCTGGAATGTCAAATTCAGTCTCACCAAGTCCATCCCCTACGATCAAATCTATCTTACTTCCTTTGGGTAGTAAGGTTCCTGGCTTGATTTCTTTTCCAGCAAACTGTTGCTCCAAAATAGCATTCTGAGCCAGATCCTTTCTGTAGCTAACAATGCCTACTTGCAAACCGAAGCTCTTTAAGGTCATCTCTGCACTTTTAAGCGAAGTATCTGTCAATTTGGGCATTTTCACCTCAGGAGCCACACTAGAGTTGATGGAAACGTAAATTTTCCTATTCTCTTTTACCTTGGATCCTGCTCTTGGATGCTGCGACAATACGGTTAAGGGTTTATGGTCTAAACTATAAGTAGAGTCATTGATGCTGTACCTTAAGCTTCGTGAGCTCAGAAACTCCTCAACTTCTGGCAGAGTCATACCCGTAATATCTGGAACTGTGATGCTTTCTCCATGATTGGTAGATATAGGTAGATAAATCATAAAAAAAGACAAGAGCGCCACTATGAATACCACTACGAAAATCCCAAAATGAATCAGGAAGTGTTTTAAAGACTGTATTTTAAAAAAACTCATGTGAGTGAATTACTTGTTTTACGCTGTAAGCCATATTGAATAATACGGTCAATAAAATCAAAAGGAGTATAGCCTTGCAAGGCGCACTGGTGAAAAATACAAGTGGCTGGCGTCATACCCGGCAACGAATTAATTTCAATAATTATTGTTTCGATTTTACCATTGTTCCACAGTTTCACAAAAGCATCAATTCTGCCGTATCCTTCTACCTTTAGGTATGCAGCAGCTTTTTCCAGATCCTTTTTCACCTGATTGGAAATGCGCTCACGCTCTTCAGGATTGGGGTGAAATCTTGCTGGTGTGATGTTTTGCCCCTCACCTGCTAAAAACTTCTCTTCCAAGGAAAGCACCTCACCTGTGCTTAATACCTCAGAAGGCTCAAAAAACTCATAAGTAACTCCAGACTCAGAGATGTGGGT
>DAINOB010000330.1:0-2163 GCA_036735585.1 Cytophagales bacterium
TAGGCGGCTTGCTCTCTGGCATCAAAAAGGATCTTATGCTTTGACTCTAGCTCCTGATAATAAACTCCGTGTTTAGATTGTTGGAGTTCTTGTACGGCCACATTGTTAAAAAATAAAGGGGGTAAAGTAAACAGATACCAAACGGCCAATAAAGCTCCTATAAGCAGTATCCCAAACTGCATGGGAATTTTTAAAAGACCATTAAAAAGTAGGCCCAACCTACTCTGAGTAATGCTTCCTGCTGAAAGGTATCGCTGTACTTGGCTTTGATCTGTGCCGAAATAAGAAAGCATAAGAAAGAAGCCCCCTAGAAATCCTGACCACAAGTTGTACTTGTTTTCAAGATCCCAATTCATGTCAATGAGGTTCAGCTTTCCCATGAGACCGGATAGATGCATGGCTTCTTGAAATCCTACTCCCTGAGGCAAAGTATCCACAATAAAATAACCTGCCAGCACCATACCCGACAGAATAATGGCCATTTGTTGTTTGTGTGTTTGGCCCACTGCTGCCGAGCCTCCCACAGTGGTATAGACTACTACAATACTACCAATCACCAAAGTAGTGAGATAGATATTCCATCCCAAGATGGAGGACAAAATGATAGAAGGCGCATAGATGGTAAGCCCTGCAGCCAGCCCTCTTTGTATTAAAAACAATAAAGCTGCTAATGCTCTGGTTTTAAAATCAAATCGACTCTCTAAATATTCATAGGCGGTGTATACCTTCAGTCTGTGGTATAGGGGAATAGCAGTAATTGAAAGCACAATCATTGCCAGGGGCAATCCAAAATAAAACTGTATGAAGCGCATCCCGTCTTCAAATGCCTGACCTGGAGCCGAAAGAAAAGTAATGGCACTGGCTTGTGTGGCCATAATAGAAATTCCTACGGTATACCATGGCATGCTTTGCCCAGCTAACAAATAGGAATGCATGTCCTTTTGCTTTCTATTTTTCCACACACCATACACTGCAATAAAGAGCAGCGAGGCCAACAGCACCACCCAATCGGCCAGTGTCATGAGTAGAATTTAGCGATAAAGTAAAACACAAAAATGAGCACCAACTGAACGCCTAAAACAAGTACATACCAATGCCTCCATTTCTTAAAAAGTGGAGGTTGTTCATCTTGGGAGGCGTGTTTACTCATGGTTGGCTATGGGATATGGATAGAAGATTGGCCAATAGGCGATAGGCTCCAGGTACCCCAGCCGGAATCTGTCTGAACAAAGAAAGACCTGAATATATCATGTGGCCCTTGCCATAGGGTAGTACCAATAGCGCCCCTTTTTGCTCCTTTTCTCCACTGTCTTTCATGCTTAGGGGTGCCAAAATTCGATCGTCCCAGCGCTGACCATAATACAATCCACGCTCCTGCACCCATGTCTGCCAATCTTGCTCACCGAGCCTATTGGGTTGATTCAATACTTTGGAGGCTTCTCCAGTGTAAGTCACCGTTGCATCCTCCTCGGTCACTCTACCCCTACCCAGCTCTAAGGTATAGGGAAAAGGTAAGTCTGACACCAATCCCCTGCTGGTTTGGTACTGAACCAACACTGTACCTCCACCTTCTGCAAAACGAATCAAAGCATCTTTCCATTCAGCAAGCTCAGGGGTGGTATTGTAAGCCCGTACTCCCACCACAATGGCTTGCAATTGAGCTAGTTTTGAAACATCAGGCAGTTGAACAGGGTCTAGCTCCTCTACCTTAAGCCCCATTGCCTTTAATCCTTCGGCTACTTCATCTCCCGGCCCTTTGAGATACCCTATTCGCTGAATGCTGCACATAGGGCGTTCTGCCAAGACTGTCAATTTGCACGGCATAAAGAGATAGTGTTTGCCAATATGGTCATAAGCTACCTCCATCATACGATTCATGAAAGTATCTTCTTGAGCTATAAAAACAGGTCTGAGGGTGAGTGACGATTTTCCTGTACCAAAATTCAAGGATAAAGTATCCCTTTGAACAAAGGTTTTACCAGGATCTAATGTGATGGCTTTTGGAAAAACGTACACCTGCTTGTTTGAAGCTTCGTCCAAAAGCAAATACTGACCTGTAACAGGTGATTTCCCCTTATTGCTAAGGAGCATTTGTACCACAATCTTTCCTTGACCATCGGGCAGCAAAACCTGTTGAGACCCTTGAACAGTGACTACAGGAAC
>DAINOB010000331.1:0-2144 GCA_036735585.1 Cytophagales bacterium
ATTGGGGATTTAAAGATTGGAAGCTCCCCCTTTATCTTACTTAGAGATGCTATGGATGCTCCTATTTTTCAGAGCAATCCTAACTATGTACCTACTGATGGTACAGGACTTAATCCCTTGCTTCAGAACTATTGGATGGTAATTCACCCACCCACTTTGTTCTTAGGTTTTGCTACCACCTTGATCCCTTTTGCATTTGCCATTGCAGGTCTTTACCAGAAAAGATTCACAGAGTGGATAAGGCCAGCATTGCCTTGGGCCCTCTTCTCTGCGGCCATTTTAGGATTAGGCATCCTAATGGGTGGATATTGGGCTTACGAAACCTTGAATTTTGGCGGATATTGGAACTGGGACCCCGTAGAAAACGCAGTGTATGTGCCTTGGTTGGTGCTTGTGGCTTCTATCCATACCATGATATCGTTTAGAAAAAATGATACCGCATTAAAAGCAGCTATCATCCTTTCAATATCTGTTTTTATACTCATTCTCTACTCTACCTTCTTAACCCGAAGCGGAATTTTAGGCAATGCCTCTGTGCATTCTTTTACCGATCTTGGGTTGAGTGGACAGTTGTTGATCTATCTTCTTGCATTCACCCTTCTAGCTATTTTCTTAATTGTAATCCGCTGGAAACACCTGCCGGGGAGTAAAGAAGAAGTACATACCTATTCACGGGAATTTTGGATTTTCATGGGTGCTACAGTCTTGTGTCTTGCAGCTTTTCAAGTGATTGCAGCTACCTCAATACCTGTTTATAACAGCATCCTTCAATCGGTAGGAATAGAATCAAATCTTGCGCCTCCCGCAGATCAAATTGAATTTTACACCCGCTTCCAATTGTGGTTTGCCTTGCTCATTGCCATTTTTTCAGGCGTAGGCCAATATTTTTGGTGGAAAAAAATTGATAGAAAGAGTCTACTCTCCTCACTTTCAACCCCTTTTGTGATCACTATGCTGGTATCCGCTGTCATCATTGTAGTAGGCAGAGTAGGGGATTGGAAGCTGATTTTACTACTTACTGCTTCAGTATTTACCATAGTAGCCAATGGATTCATTTTGACTAAGTTGTTGAAGAGTAGCCCCAAACTATCTGGTGGAGCTGTGGCTCACATTGGTTTGGGCATGATTCTCATCGGCATTTTATTTTCATCAGGATATTCAGAAGTGATCTCTTTGAACAATTCAGGCTTGATTTATCATAAGCAGTTCAGTGAAGAGATGAACAGGGAAAATATTTTGCTTTGGTACAATACTCCTGTAAGCATGGGCAAATATGAGGTTACCTACAAAGGGAAGGCTATAGAAGCAGCAGGATTCCCAGGATATGTGCGATTGGTAGACATAAGACGAACCGATGACCCGTTTAAATTGGTGCTCAATAGGGATTTGGAGCATAGAGGTAAAATTCTTTTTACCCGTGGAGACACCTTAAGTTCCGATCCAGTCAATACGTTTTATGAAGTAGAATACAGAGATAAGGATAGTGAGAAAACATTCACGCTGTTTCCGAGAGCTCAAGTAAACCCCAGTATGGGCTTATTGGCTTCTCCAGATATCAAGCGTAAGTGGGGCCACGACCTTTATACCCACGTATCTTCAATCCCTGATCCGGGAGATGAAAAGGAATGGAAAGAAAAGGAAATGCATCAGTTGGCTGTTGGTGATACCTTTTTCTTAAATGATTATATAGCAGTTTTCTCAGGCATCAGTCGTGTTACCGAAGTGAAAGGATTAGACCTAAGTGAAAATGACGCAGCTGTAAAAGCTATCGTACAAATATTAGATAAAAATGAAACGGTGACGATGGAGCCGCTCATGGTTATTGATGAAGGAATGATTGGCAAATTTCCTGATGAGTATGAGCCTATGGGCTTGAGGCTATCTCTAGAGGAGATAGACCCCAAAACAAGTAGATTTGCCTTGTCTAGCCAGGTCACGCAGAAGGATTATGTCATCATGAAAGTGGTGGAAAAGCCTGCCATCAATGTGCTGTGGATTGGTACATTGGTGTTGATGTTAGGTTTTGGCATTGCCACGGTACGCAGATACCAGGATTTCAGTAAAATGAGGAATAAGGGCGTAGAATAGTTATTCTTTGCTCAAACCAATTGTGCAGCAGGGTTCTTTGCCTTTTGCTTAGCACC
>DAINOB010000332.1:0-2128 GCA_036735585.1 Cytophagales bacterium
AAATAAGTGAATGGGTAAACGCTAATCCGCAGGCAGGGTCATTGCTGTACGACTACGGAGTGTCCTTTCATCAACACCTTGATAACAATGTGGGTGAAGTTTTAGAAAACTATCATCTGGATCCCGTATTGCTCTCAGCCCGTCTTGATTTAATGAATGAAAGCTATTTTTTGGATTTAGGCTACCTGAAAAAATTGCCTTTGGAGCTTTTGTTGGCATATTTAAATCATAATCATCACCTTTTTGTAAAGAAGAGACTGCCCTATTTTGCTGATTTGGTAGCGCACACCCCTGTAGATACTTGTTCAGAAATCAGACATATTCTAGAAGATTTGAAATTGGTCTTCCCCTTATTCAGAGAGGATTTCATTCGTCATATTTTTCACGAAGAAGATCATTTATTTGACTATATCCGTCAAATGCTGCTCTTTTTGGAGAATCCTAGGGCGTATGGAAAAATGATCCAAGGACTTCAACAAAACAGTGTGCAGGCCATGGCTCTGCATCATGCTGAAGAAGATGATGATATGGTAGGCATAAGAGTTCTTACCAAAGGGTATCTAACCACAGAGCATACACCACTTACGCTCAAAGTATTGTATGGTGAGCTAAGGAGTTTTGAGCAGGAGTTGAAGCATCATGCCGAAGTTGAGAATGCCTTGTTGTTTCCTCAGGCATTAAAAATAGAATATAAGGTCAATCAGCTTATTCATAAAAGGGCCCTCATGAACTGATGGGTCGAATTTTGGCAATTGATTATGGCTTAAAGAGAACAGGCTTAGCACTAACTGATCCACTCCAAATCATTGCCAGTCCCTATGATACAGTGCTTACCGTAGATTTAGTGAAGGTGCTTACCCTATTGATCCCTCAATCTGAAATTGAAGCGGTAGTCATAGGGTTACCGGTAGATTTGCTCAACCGAGCTACAGATGCTACTGCTCCTGTAGAGCGTTTTGTTAAATCTTTTAAAAAGAAATTCCCCCATACACCTATTCATACGATTGATGAACGCTTTTCTAGTAAGATGGCTAGTCAGGCTATTTTATCTTCGGGAGTAGGGAAATTGAGAAGATCTGATAAAAATTTGGTTGATAAAGTAAGTGCAGCTATTATTTTGCAGGATTACTTATTGAGAAAAAATCCATGATATACCCTATAGTAGCGTTTGGAGACCCTGTGTTGAAAAGGGTAGCTGAAGAAATAGGACCTGAGTACCAAGGTCTGAAAGTACTTATTTCGGATATGTTTGAGACCATGTATGCAGCCAATGGTGTAGGTTTAGCTGCTCCGCAGATCGGCAAAAGCATTAGAATTTTTGTGGTTGATGGGTCTCCAATTGAAGACGAAGAGCTTTTAGAATTCAAAAAGGTATTTATAAATCCCAAAATCCTAGAGGAGCAAGGAAAAGAGTGGCCGTATGAAGAGGGTTGCTTAAGTATTCCTGGAATAAGAGATGATGTTTATCGACAGGAAACGCTGAGGATCAATTACTTTGATGAGAACTGGGTAGAATACACCGAAACGTTCCAAGGTATTAAAGCCAGAATTATTCAGCATGAATATGATCATATAGAAGGGGTCTTGTTTACCGATCATTTATCGGGGCTCAAACGAAGACTGATCAAAGGCAAGCTGCAGAACATAAGCAAAGGCAAAGTAGATGTGCGTTATAAAATGAGATTTCCGGTAAAATGAATACCAGTTTTCCTGATCGCTTGCCAGATGTTGGGGAAAGCATTTTCACCAGAATGAGTCTTATGTCTAAGCAGCATAATTCTATTAATCTAGGGCAGGGGTTTCCTGATTTTGCTCCACCTGCCGAATTGATTGAACTCACCTATCGCTATGCTAAAGAAGGTTTTAATCAATATGCACACTCTGCGGGTTTACCAGAATTGCGAAAAGCTCTTTCAGGGAAAATCGAAAGATTGTATGGAACAGGTTATGATGCTGAGTCTGAAATCACCATCACTAGTGGTGCCACAGAGGCGCTTTTTTGCGCCATTTTGTGTACAATACAGTCAGGAGATGAGGTCCTCATCATTGAGCCAGCCTACGATAGCTATGCACCCGCAGTGAGAATGGCTGGAGGCAATCCAATTTATTATGCCATTGATATACAAGA
>DAINOB010000333.1:0-2127 GCA_036735585.1 Cytophagales bacterium
TTACAGGCGGAAATGTGAGCTTTTACAACCAATCAGAGAGTGGACCTGTATTCCCCACTCCTACTATAGGCATGATTGGACTTGTAGATGACGCCAACAAGGTATCGCAATTAGGTTTTAGAAATACCAAAGAATTAATTTTTTTAATTGGTCCTGAAACAGAGGATATAGCTTGTTCAGAATACCTCTACAGTTGGCATAAGCAATTTGAAAGTCCAGCACCCTACTTTGACTTAGATACTGAAGCAGTGGTACAACAAGCAATCAGAAACTTAATCGCTAAAGATTTAATCAAAACTGTTCAAGATGTAGCCGATGGTGGACTCTTTGTAGCCCTCGCAGAAATGGCTATGGCTTCGGGAATAGGATTTAAGGTAAACCCTACAAAAGACATACGGATTGATGCTTTTTTATTTGGCGAGGGGCAAAGCCGAATTGTAGTTGCTGTGAGCCCAGATCTCAAAGACCAGATGCTAGCCGAATGTTCAAAAGTTCAAGTTTCAGTAAAAGAGATAGGCATAACAGGGGGCGAAAGTCTTACAATTGATGGTTACTTTTCTATTTCTTTAGAAGAAGCAGCTGACCAATATGATCATTCCTTAGAGAGACAGTTGGGCCTTGCCTAAAAAAAATGTGATCAGCTATTTCTGTTTTTGAATGCAAGCATTACTTTTGCAGTCCGTTTACGGAAATTGTCCGATGGTGTAACTGGCAACACGTCTGATTTTGGTTCAGAAGAGTCTAGGTTCGAGCCCTAGTCGGACAACCAAGTGATATCCCGACTGCTTAGTGGTCGGGATAATTTTTATACTAAAACCCATGGGCAAATTCACAGGAGTAGAAGACGTTAAGCTTTTTTCGGGCATGGCTTCACAGGTATTGGCTGGGGAGATTGCAAAACACTATGGGAAGCCTCTAGGAGAATTTACCAGTACAAGATTCAGCGATGGCGAGCTTTCAGTAAGTTACAATGAAAGTATCCGTGGTAATGATGTTTTTTTAATTCAAAGCACCTACCCTCCAGCAGATCATATTTTGGAATTACTTCTAATGATAGATGCCGCCAAAAGAGCTTCTGCACATTACATTACGGTAATCATGCCCTACTTTGGGTATGCCCGCCAAGATAGAAAAGATAAGCCGAGAGTTGCGATAGCCGCAAAATTAGTAGCCAATATGCTCAGTGCCGCAGGTGCAACACGCATTATGACCTGCGACCTTCATGCAGGGCAAATTCAAGGTTTTTTCGATTTTCCCGTAGATCACCTATACGGTTCGGGTGTATTTGTACCTTACTTGCAATCACTAAATTTGGACAATGTGATTTTTGCAGCTCCTGATGTAGGAGGAGTAAGTAGAGCCAGAGGTTATGCCAAACTGTTCAATTGCGATATTGTAGTTTGTGATAAGCAAAGAAAAAGAGCCAATGAAATTGCATCTATGCAGGTGATAGGAGATGTGGAGGGAGCGGATGTAATCCTTGTTGACGACTTATGCGATACCGGAGGAACATTATCCAAAGCTGCATCGATCATTATGGAAAAAGGTGCAAAAAGTGTAAGAGCTATCTGTACACATCCAGTGCTATCAGGTGCAGCTTATGACAATATCGAATCAAGCCCTTTAACAGAGTTGGTTGTTACCAATACCATCCCATTGAAAAAAAATTCAGACAAAATTAAAGTACTAAGTGTTGCTCCTTTGTTTGCAAAAGCCATTGAGAAAATCCACAACAGAGAATCCATCAGTTCATTATTTATATAACAAAAACAAAAAACATGAAAACAGTAGAGATTATAGGGTTTAATAGAGCAAATCTCGGTAAAGCCAGTTCTAAAGAGATCAGAGACAGGGGTAATGTGCCTGCTGTTCTTTACGGAGGAAAAGAGCAAGCTCATTTTGAGGTGCCTGCTATTCTATTCAGAGAAATTGTTTACACTCCCAATGCACAATTAATCGACCTTAATATTGAGGGTTCTAAACATTTGTGCATCCTACAAGAGGTACAGTTTCATCCAGTAAATGACATGATCATTCATGCTGACTTCTTAGAAGTATCAGATAGCAAGCTAGTGAAAATTGAAATTCCAGTAAAACTTACTGGTACAGCCGAGGGGGTATTGAGTG
>DAINOB010000334.1:0-2111 GCA_036735585.1 Cytophagales bacterium
TTCCAATTCATCCAGGTTGTTTTCGTTCACGCCCATGGACTCATTGGCACTCAAGACCCAGCAGCAAAGATTAGACATATATCCGGGGTATTTAGCCTATCCGCTCCTCTCTGGATATGATACATTAGAACACAATTCGGTATTTGGCCTATCTGATGTGGCTCCCTTTTACACCAAACCTTTGGCACAGCCATTCTATTCAGCAGAATATTTCAAAATAGGCAATTGGAATCCTCCAACCACAGTAGCAGCACGCGCATTTTCTGGCAATGGCCGAACCAATCTTATCTTCTTTTCGGTCGATCTATATACTTACAATGGACGTCCTCAAGCACTAGCAAATCTTTTTGACCGAATCATGAACGATGAATTTAACTGGTAGAAAATTACTCTTCGTTTTTCTGGGTTTATTTTTCTCAGGCTTACTTAGTGCTCAAGGGTTATTAAAAGGCCGCATTACCGATGCATCTTCTAAAGAAGAACTCATTGGGGTTACTGTGCAATTGGTGGGAACATACAAAGGCACAGCCTCCAATGTGGATGGAAATTATCAAATCAATGACATCAAGGCAGGGGATTATTCTGTACGGGTTTCGTATATCGGATATGTAGAAAAGGTGTTTACGGGTATCCGAATCAAAAATGAAGATGTCACAACTTTGGATATTCAACTAGATGAATCTGGTAAAACACTAGAAACTGTAGTCATAGTAGGGGAGAAAAGCCTTGTGGATATTGAAGCAGCGGCATCTGTAGTGAAAATTTCCAGTGCCGAAATCAAGGAAATGACCGTAAACACCGTACAAGAAGTAGTGGCCATGCAAGCAGGTGTAAGTCAGACTCCAGACGGATTGCAAATAAGAGGGGGGCGGGTGTATGAAACCCAGTTTGTGATCGATGGGGTTTCGGCTACTGACCCTTTGGCAGGCACAGGCTTTGGAGTGGGTTTAGGCTCTAATTCCATTGGAAACGTAGAAGTGATCACAGGTGGAGCTGGTGCCGAGTATGGCGATGCCACATCCGGTGTGATCCTTACACAGGTAAAAGAAGGCACTGATCAATACATTACCACCGGTACATGGCAGCGCGATAATTTGGGCTTCAATGTAAATCAAGGCAATTCATGGAACTCCGATATTGTGGATGTCTCTACAGGTGGTCCGTTCCCTTTTTTGGAGAAAAGGATTAAATATTTTGTGGCATTCAATGCCAATCTAACCGACACCTATTTTCGATTGCGGGCAAACCAGTTGGAAAGCTCCATACTTCCTGACAGAACTGTTTTTGCTCCTCGTCAAGACAATAACTTTTCCAATACTGTAAAATTCAGTTTTGATGTGGCTCGAAATCAGAAAATCACATTTACCAATCAACACAGCATCAGCGTAAGTCAAAATACAAGGGTCCTGCAGGTGGTAGGCAATGATGCAATTCTTCAACCGGGCTTACAATATCGTTTTGCACTTAACTTAGATAATGCCAATACTTTTACCAACCGCACCAATCTTTCAGCCTTAAATTACTCTATAGGATTATCAGACAGAGCGCGCATTCAGATGACATTTGGGAGACTTTTCGTAAACGTACGCTCAGATGCCAATGGGCGGCCTTTTCGACCTGATGCTACTACTCAGGCGGTTTTTGATCCTTCTTCTATCGTAAGCGACCCCATTACTTTGTTTAACCCGAATGATCCTTTGGTATTTGTATTGCCCGGTCCTGGCTTGGTAAACAATGGTGGAATTGGCACCGAATGGCACGATCACTATGTAGACCAGTATTCTGGCAAATTGAAGTTTACCTATATCTCCCCCAGCAAAGTTCATTTCTATACTTTAGGTTTAGAGCACAAAGAGCAGCAGTTTCAATGGATTGATGTAGACCGTCCATGGGTTGGAGCACCTATTAAAATTAACGATACCCTTAGCACTGCTTTGAGATCGATTGGTTCTACAAGCGATGTTTGGAAAGTACGACCAGCTGAGGGTTCACTCTTTGCTGAGGACGAAATTCGTTACAAAGGAATTATAGCCAGAGTTGGTCTGATGTTTAAGTATTGGGCTCCAGGCAGATTTGTTGATGATGCCATAAGTAATCCTACTGCACCGGTG
>DAINOB010000335.1:0-2107 GCA_036735585.1 Cytophagales bacterium
AACTCATCACCAGGGCTTCTGCTCCGGCAACCAAAAATGCACGCTGCAAGCCAAAAACCCCCTCCCCTGTCACTACTTCACCAAGGCCAGTTTCACAGGCACTGAGCACCACCAGTTCGGTCTGTGTATAGTTTAAACTCATGACCTCATAGGCTGTCAGAATTCCAGATTTGCGATTGAGCTCATAAATATTGGGACTAAAAAAATCCCCTGAGCTGCTTAACAATAGTCCGGATTTCAACAATGGATTACGTGCTATTTCTAGCAAATTACTTTTCTCTTCTTCCTTGCTATCTAAGAAAAACCCATGAGTGGCCACATGTAAAATGGTAGGGGATAGTACCGCCTTCAATGTATCTTCCGTTACTTGCTCATTGAGTAGCACCATCGATTGCCAATCGGCTCTATCCTTAAAAATCTTGCGTATGGCATATATTTCTTCCTCTGCACCCGACAGGCTTTCAAGGCGTGATTCAGGCTCTAGCTCTTCAGGATTTAAGGCTTCATAATATTCTGGATTACCCATCAGTGCCAACAATGGATTTACATTGCTCCAAGCAGTGGTAGATTGGACTTTGCGTTGCAACAGGTCCTTGGTATTGCTCACCAATACCACCTCATTTTGATCCAAAACATATTGTCCTTCATTGTTCCTAAAAACCAGTGGATTCATCTGATTATAAATGCCATCGGGTGAAAAGATGATTCTTTTTCCATCGGGAATCTTGCTCTTAAATGGTGCCCAAAACTGAGCAAATGAAAGTCTATCTGGGGTGCCAAAACGCAAGGAGTTTCTAAAATACTTGTAATACTTCCCTTCTAGTTCATTGCCGTTTGAAAGCAACACCATTTCGGGAATAGTAGAACTGGGCGAAAGTAACAGCACTGCATAAAGCACAGAATCGGTAAAACCATTGTTATAGTGCCTATATCGAAGCATTTCGACTGCTATTTCTTCGGGTTGCAATTTTTTCTGCACTTCTTTCCAGGTAATGGGCTTGTTTCCCATGTTTCCAGCAAAATCTGCGGAAGCACCACTCAACTTCTTTTCTAATTCTTCAATTTGCTTTTCCAGCCCACTTTTGCTGATTCCTTGTAGTTGCAATTCTTCAGGGTCCGAAGCCAAGACAGAGGCCAATAGCTCTCTTGCCACCACCCATTGATCAAAAACATCGACCAAGGTGCTGTCCTTACTTTGTAAAATAGCCTCCCGAATTCTTAAGGAAGACCCTAGCAAAATAGCCTTGGTGTTTAATATCTGATTGTATAAATCACCTGCTAGAGAAGGCTGATCCATCACTCTATTCACCGCTATGTGGGTAAATAGATCAAAATCTGGCTTTACAGATGACCAGAAAGAATTCTTTTGACGTTCACTTAAAGTGGGAAAAAATTGGGAAGTATAGCTAAGGTATTTGCCCGTAGTGATTTTAAGTAATCGTAGTGCCTCCGCTTGGTTGCCTGCTCTATTGTGCATGCGCGCCATTTTGCCTTGCACTTTTACAATTTCCGGATGATCGGGTCCGAAAGTTTCCTGAATGAAAAGCAAGGCATCGTTGTATTTGTCTCCTGCCTTTCGGTATTCTCCTTGAACCGTGAGGATGTCCCCTTCTAAGGATTTAATCTCCGCCAGCTTGATACTTTTCTTTCCAAAAATATCTACATAAATGCCTTCAGCCGCTTCAATAAGTGCATAGGCTTGAGCATAGTTTTTTGTCTCAATGAAAAAGAATGCGAGATTTTTGGCATAATCGGCTGTAAGAGGATGCAGATCACCCAAGGCTTTACGACTGATATCCAGTGCTTTGTTAAAGTAAATTCCTGCCTCAGCATACGCTTGGGGTCCAGTGGCGAACAAACTCATGGCCAGGGCATTTGATGCACTTGCCAATTCTATGTGTTCTGCTCCCAAGATTTTTTCATCGTACTGTATAGTCTTCCGCTGTAACTCTATGGATTGCTTAAAATCTCCCATTGCAAAGAGCACTGAAGCTTGCATAGCTTCTAGCTTACTCTTAGTAAGAGATGCCGATCCATACACTTGTTCTGTAATGCCCATGGCTTTTTGCAATACTGCCGCTGCTTCGGTGTACTTGCCCGTGATGAG
>DAINOB010000336.1:0-2062 GCA_036735585.1 Cytophagales bacterium
TGCAAAAAAATGGTACCTAAGCCTGAAACATTAGAAATGCATGGGATATCGCAAAGGGCTGCAGCCAGCGTTCCATACACATTTGGCTTAATGGTGTAATGAAGCAATATATCAGGCTTTTCTTTTCGATAAATTCCAATCAATCTTAACAACAGTAGTCCATCCTTTATAGGTGAAGTGCCCTTATTGTCCATGAAGCAAGGAATAAAACTACATCCCAAACCACGCAATCGCTCGCTATAAATGTCTTCAGGAGCTATGCACACTATTTGATGTTCATCCTTTATCAGTGCCTTGATGAGTCCGCTCCTGAAGTTAAAGATGTTCCAAGATGTATTGATTACTATGCCTATTTTCATTTGAAGCTGAGAACAAACTTAGGGATTAGCGTGTCATTTTGCTTAATTTGTATAGGCCATGAAAAAGAGCACATGGCAAATCAGCATGATAGAAACCGCAAAAAGGCCAGAAACGGCAATTCTTATATCTGTTTTAACCAAAGGTACCTCCTTGGAGCAGGCCTCAGAATATTTGGATGAATTGGAATTCCTAGCCACCACGGCAGGAATAGTGACCAAGAACCGATTTACTCAAAGGCTAGAGCATCCCGATAGTGCCACATTTGTAGGCACAGGTAAGCTTGAAGAGATTCAGATGTATCTCGAAGCGGAACCTGCAGACTTAGTTATTTTCGATGACGATCTAACTCCCTCGCAGGTGAGAAATCTAGAAAAACTATTGAAGTGCACCATTTATGATCGAAGCTTATTGATCTTAGATATCTTTCTGTTACGAGCCAAAACAGCTCAAGCGCGGACTCAAGTAGAGTTGGCAAGGTATCAATATCTTTTGCCTAGACTTAGAGGCATGTGGACTCACCTCGAGCGGCAGCGAGGCGGTACTGGTACGAGGGGTGGAGCCGGAGAAAAAGAAATAGAAACTGACAGGAGGATAATCAAGGATCAGATATCCCTACTTAAAACCAAACTGGACAAGATTGACAAGCAAAGCAAAACGCAGAGGAAAAACCGGGAGAAAGTGGTGCGTGTTGCTTTAGTTGGGTACACAAATGTGGGTAAAAGCACTTTGATGAATCTGATAACGAAAGCTGATGTCTTTGCAGAAAATAAACTTTTTGCCACTGTAGATGCTACTGTAAGGAAAGTAGTGCTTGAAGGCCTACCTTTTCTACTCACTGATACGGTTGGGTTCATCCGCAAATTGCCGCATAATTTAATAGAGTGCTTTAAGTCTACTCTGGATGAAGTAAGAGAATCTGATGTTCTGCTGCATGTGGTAGATGTGGCGCACAGTAGTTTTGAGGACCATATGCGAGTAGTACATGAAACTTTGCAAGAAATAGGTGCTGGAGACAAGCCCATCATGTTGGTGTTCAATAAAATTGATTTGCTTCCAAAACCAGAGGAAACAGAAGAAGAATCTGAAGTAAATACTGTAGAATGGCTTGAAAACACCTACCTCAACAATCCTGCGGAAAAAATAGTGTTCATTTCTGCTGAACACAGAGAAAACATAGATACCCTGCGAAAGAAGCTTGTAGAAATGGTATATCCAATGCACATGAGAATTTATCCAAACTATGTGATGCCCCAAGTTTTTGTGGCCTACCACGAAAAGGATTAGTTTTGCCTCTATATTTTGGTCTCATAGTTCAACGGATAGAATAGGAGTTTCCTAAACTCTAGATACAGGTTCGATTCCTGTTGAGACCACAACTAAAAGCCTTATTATCAATGAATTATCAAATTCATCGAAGTGGGGCTTTCTCTTTTTTGTCTTACAGCTACACCAATTTAGGGTGATAGAAAAGGTGATTCAATGGCTCTATTTTTTTCATAAAATAAACCTACCTACTAAAGTTCATCCTCATCAGGAAGCATTTCTATATCTTGTATCAACACCTTTTTTGAAATGGCCTGACCTGTAAGCGTGGCGGCTAAGCCTCCCATCGCTGTTTCCTTGTATCTGGTTTCCATGCTTTGACCTACCTCTCCAAGTGCTTGCACACATTCATCTACAGGAATTACTGCTCCTACGCCTG
>DAINOB010000337.1:0-1994 GCA_036735585.1 Cytophagales bacterium
CAAAGTCCTTCGGAGATTATCCATGAAAAAGTGTGGCTGCTAGAAGAAGGAAATTGCCTTACAGATCAGATCATCAATGTATGTGATTTGAGTGCAAAAAAAATCAACTCAAATCTGAATTTTCATCCCAGCTCGTTTGAAAGCTTGCTCAGCATTGTAGACAGCATGAAGGGTCTTACGCTAATACCTGAATTGTATTATTTGGATCTTTCGGATGAAAAGAAGCGCTTTGTTAAAGATTTTATCACCCCATTTCCGGTTCGTGAAATAAGCATGGTGTATTACAGACCCTATGCAAAGCAAAAGTTGATTGCAATTGTGGCAGAGGAAATTAAGCAGA
The DNA here is from genome assembly GCA_036735585.1 of Cytophagales bacterium. GTDB lineage: Bacteria > Bacteroidota > Bacteroidia > Cytophagales > JAIYAX01 > JAIYAX01. The sequence goes on from DAINOB010000337.1 coordinate 341, forward strand.
TCATTAAACCCCTACTTGAAACGACTCAATTGAGGGCAAATGAGATGATGATCGCAAGAATGTAAACAGTAATTTCTTTTCATCGACAAAGTAACATAAACGGGAATGAGTATTAAAAGCAATTATAAAGAAAGACTGATACCCCTGTTTATGATGTTGGTTTGGCTTTCTTTAGTAGTCCTGTTGCCCAAGCAAGAGCTTTCTTATGACAGTTATGATTATGCAGCGCAAATAAAACATGACGTTCACTTGTTTAGCCCCCATCACTTGCTTCACAATGCCTTCTGGTGGCTGGTATTGATTCCCTTTAGGGCTCTGTTTCCTCAACTGGAGGTTCTTTCAATGCTTCAACTAGGGAATTCGGTCATTTACTTCGCTATCCTTTTGGTTTTGTATCAGTTTATTAAGGCATTGGGAAGGCCTACACAGGAGGCACTGTGGCTTACACTACTCACAGCCGGTTGCCATTGTATGGTCTATTTTGCATCAGAAAATGAAGCCTACCTAATCCCTCTTCTACTCTCCTTGACAGGGACTTATTTTTTTTGGAATTACCTTCAGGTAGGTAAGCCTTCCAATTTGATTGTAGCAGCCTTTTTTTTGGCTTTGGCCTGTCTCTTTCACCAGCTTCACTTCTGGTGGTGGTTGGCAGTAGGCATTGCTTTTGTGATTCATAAACCAAAACGGACAGTGATCCTAGCCTGGCTGGGGATGGCATGCATGGTTCCAGTGGTGTATGTAGTTGTTTGGTGGAGCGCAAGCCAGGGGCTAGGTGGCATCTCTGCATTTTTGGGATTTGTCTTTCATGATTTTCTACAGGGGCATACCCAGTCGCCTATGGATTGGAAAGTATTGCCTATGTTTTTCATCAGCCTGGTACGCACCTTTTTACAAGTGCATCCTACCCAGTGGGTATTGGTTCAAAAGTCTTGGTGGTATCTGCTACCTGCTCTTTTGTCCTTGTGTTTTGTGTTTTGGGCTTTATGGAAAGGTGCCTTGACTTTTAGTAGACGTCAGCGATCAAAGCAGGAACATGTATTGACTCAGGCACTGGTTGGGGCCTTGATGTTGCATGGATTTTTTGCCCTCTATGCACGTGGCAATTCAGAATTTATGGTCATGTTTCCTGTTTTGCTTACTTTATTATTTGCCATTCATATTCGATGTAGGCTGCAACTTGTGCAAGGATTGGCTGCAGCACTTCTGCTCTGGAATGCCACCTATGACCTTTGGCTCAACCATCGTTTCAAGATATGGGGCCATCAATCCATGGTAGAAGCAATGATCCGCCATCCTAAGGAGGTTTTTATCATAAATCGCTCAGAGGCAATAACCCTTGCCTTTTACCATACGGGCATAGACAATCCTTCGTATTGGATCTACCGAGATAAGGTGGATGAACGGAGTCTGGATAGCATTTTAACAGCAAGGGACCGTTTTTATACCGATGTGCCGAATAGTGCACGGCTTCCAGACAGGGGATCATTTTTCAACCAACCACAGGGTGTACCGTGGAATCATTTTCGGATGGAGAAACTCTACCAAGGCGATGTTTTGGTAGGGGAATGGGCTTTGTATAGGGTGGAGGGGAGGAGGTGAATAGCTAATTTTGGAGAATGCTTCTCGCTTTTAAAATGCATGTTAGTTATTACCT
>DAINOB010000338.1:0-1990 GCA_036735585.1 Cytophagales bacterium
AGCTAAAGTCTTCCATAGACACCTGATAATCACGTGATCCATGAAGGATAAGTGTCGGCACCTTCAGTTTTTTGAGTTCGCGTAGGGTAGGGTTGGAATTTAAATCTATCCAATAGGCTGAAGGAATATTCAATGGCAGGGATGCTCTACTTACTATTGAGTTTTTCTTGAGCTTTTTTACATTTTTTGCCTGCTGTGTCACCAAATCAATGGCAGCTTGCTCTTCTGGACTAATTACACTGTCCAATTTGCTCAGATACACATATTGGCTTTGAACCACATCTTCCAAGGGTCGTCCTGCTGCCGCCAGCATGATCACTCCTGCCAAAGGTATAGGTGAGGTATTGGCAATGCGTGGGGCCACCATTGCTCCCAGACTGTGCCCTAGAACATAAATTTCAGAGGCATTTATAAATTCCTGCGCAGCCATAAGGCGTATGGCAGCATGCACATCGTTGATGACTTCTTCTTGCACAGTGATTAAGGAGTCTGGTCCTAAGGATTCAGGTGCTGCCTTGGTGCGTTTGTCATATCGATAGGTGGCAATTCCTTTGGAAGCCAATTGGTACATAAGATCTCTAAAAGGCTTATTAGGGCCCACCGAGGCATCCATATCATTGGGGCCTGAGCCATGAACCATTATAACCACAGGAAACTTTTCTCCTCTACAGGGCAAACTCAGCTTTCCTGAAAGCAAAGGACCATTTCCCTCCAAGGGTAGACTTTTTTCACCTACACATAGATTATTGGCATATTCAGGGCTGACATATTCCTTAGTAAACTTCGTAGGCTTTATGAAAATACCTGATATTTCACCAGTGAAATTATTAGTTGTTACAGTAAGTTCAAGGTCATATTTTGTAAACTGAACAGGTACTTTAGCTACCGTAAACGTGTCTTTCCTGTTGATTTTTGGTTCTTGATACCCTTTATAATCCCCAAATTGCTGCTGCATCATACTGTAACTACGATCTAGAAAGGTGGCATTTACTTTCCTTTTCATCGTACTATCAAAATGAATAACGATGGAGTCAAAATCGCCTGCATTCATATGCTCAAGCATTCGGATAGCGAATTTCTTTCGATTAAGCTGGAAATCGTCTTGTGCATGTACGATGGTAGAAGTCAGTAGCACAACAAAGCAGTAAATGAAAATTTTCATAGAAGGAGTGAAAATGGTCCGCAAATAAAGGTAATCCTTATGAAAAGAAATTTGGTTTATCAGCCTTGATCTTCTCATAAGCAATAATTCCACCGAGCGTAACCCCAGGAATACCCTGGCCTGGATAGACAGTGTCACCTACTAAATAGGCCCCCTCACCATCCAAGCGGCTTTCGATCATTTGCCAAGGCTTGATGTGTCGCAATTGGGGATAGCCGCCTACAAAGCCCCATTTCCTCCCTGTCCATTTCTGCCAACCTGCTGGCGTAGAACTATGGAAATAGACCACATCTTCTTGTTTGAAAAAGCCCAATTCAGACAAAAATTCAAGGATTGCTTGCTCAGTGTCCGATTTGTCCCAACTCATGCGGGTAGCAGGGTCTTGCACATGCGTGCTCACACTCGCTACCGTATGGCCGGGATTGTCACTTCTAGAAGGATCCTCGGGATGGCTCAAGCTCACAAAAAGACTGGCAGATTGCAAACCGGCTATCGGTCTATCTAAGTGTAATTGATAGTGGATACAATCTTCAGATTTGATTTTTGCATTCGTATTGCGATAGGCTATTCCCATCTGAAAAGCGGAATTTAAGTGTTCACTCGGTAGCAGCTTTTTCTTCAAAGCATTTAGTTGGGGCCAGTTACCCATTTCTACCAAATTATTGACTGGCAATCCACTGACCAATAAAGGTGCTTTAAAACTTCCATGCTTGGCTGTATGGACTGTATAATGCTTGTTTTGCGACTCAAAGGAGGTAACAGAATGTCTCAGTAATAATTTGCCTCCATGATTTTCCAGATACTTTACGAATGGATTTACCAATTCCA
>DAINOB010000339.1:0-1989 GCA_036735585.1 Cytophagales bacterium
CCCGCAGTGAGAATGGCTGGAGGCAATCCAATTTATTATGCCATTGATATACAAAATCCACAGATAGATTGGGCGGATTTAGAGGCTAGGATAACCGCTAATACCAAAATGTTGATCATCAACAATCCACACAATCCTTTGGGAATTGTCTTTGGGCAAGAGGACATCGACCGTTTGGAACATATTGCTGTAACACACGATTTATGGCTTATAGCTGATGAGGTGTATGAGCATATCACTTTTGAGGATGTACATCGTAGTCTTTCCCAATCAAAAATTTTAAAGTCCAGAAGTTTCGTTATTTCCTCTTTTGGCAAAACCTATCACAATACAGGCTGGAAAATTGGCTACTGTGCTGCCCCAAAGATGTTGACTGAGGCATTTAGGAAGGTGCACCAGTTTGTTACTTTTTCCACTTTCACACCCGCGCAGAAGGCGCTGTCTGACATATTGAGTAACGATTCATGGTACAAAGAGATTCAATCGTTTTATAATCAAAAGCGGGCCTTGGTCACTTCTTTGCTCCAAGAAAGCCCTTATCGATTTACCCCTACGATGGGCAGCTATTTTCAAACCATTTCTTTTAGTTCAGTATCTTCGCTAAGCGATGTAGAGTTTGCAGACCATTGTACCAAACATCTAGGCGTGACAGTAATTCCTTTGTCTCCTTTCTTTCATGATCGTAGAAATACTGGAACTGTACGCATTTGCTTTGCCAAAGCGGATGATACCTTAATTGTAGGACTAGACCGACTATGCAAGATCTTAAAGTAGCCCTTGTTCAGAGCGAGCTGCATTGGTGCAATCCAGGAGCTAATTTGGCAAATCTTGAGGAGTTGATTTGGACTTTGAATGAACCAGTAAATCTTATCGTTCTGCCTGAAATGTTTACTACCGGTTTTGCCATGGAACCTGAGAAGTATGCTGAGCATCCAAATGGGAATACGGCTAAATGGATGAAGCAAATGGCTGCTCAATGCAAGGCCATGATTGCAGGAAGCTTGATGATCAAAGATGGCAATCAGTATTTTAATAGGATGATGATGGTGACACCTGATGGTGATGTGTATACTTATGACAAAAGGCATTTGTTCAAATTAGCGGAGGAACATCATCATTTTACAGCCGGTTCAAAGCGAACCCCAGTAGAGTGGAATGACTGGAAATTGATGCCTCAGATTTGCTATGATTTGCGTTTTCCGGTATTTAGTAGAAATGATGTAGGCTACCATTTGCTGCTTTACGTTGCCAATTGGCCAGAGCCCAGAATCAGCGCCTGGCAAAAATTGCTTGTAGCCAGAGCTATAGAAAACCAATCCTACTGCATAGGTCTCAACCGGGTGGGAACTGATGGTAAAGGACATGTGTATCCAGGAGCTTCTACGGTGGTTGATCCTTCAGGGGAGGTTATTTGCACACTCGATGATCAGCAGCAAGTACAGGTGGTGACATTGAACAAGTCTGTGATCACAGCTTTTCGGGATAAGTTTCCTTTTCTTTCAGATGCAGACAGATGCCAAATTGAGATATAGGTTTTTGCAAATCTACTTTTTTAGTGTTCTTATGGTTAAAGTCTATGGACAGTAATAATTCTCGAAGACCCAAAGTAGATCTTAAAAAAACTCGGTTGGACTTATTGCTGGAGTATTCCGGTTGGGGTATGGTAGGCTTAGTCTGGATAATGACTTTATTTTTTTACCCACAATTACAAGAAACTATACCCATCCATTTTAATTCTGCGGGTGAGCCTGATGGTTATGGTAGTAAAAAGACAATTTTATTATTTCCAGTTATAGGCTCTCTGTTATATACAGGTATCACGATACTTAATCGATTTCCTCATTTTCTAAATTATCCTGTAGAAATCACTCCTGACAATGCCGAAAGGCTCTACCGGTTAGGCTCTCAAATGCTGCGTTGGCTAAATTGGGTAATAGCCATTGTGTTTTTGTTTTTGGAGTATCTGTCATTGCGTGTTGCTCTTGGTCA
>DAINOB010000340.1:0-1985 GCA_036735585.1 Cytophagales bacterium
GTTCCTTTATCTTTCTTGACTTCTAACTGATATAACTTTTACGGTTCTACCCTTAAGTTAGTGAGGATATAAGTTTAATCCGCCGTTAAAGAATAAAATAGCGCTTCTAAAGTTGGAGAAAGTTCTATATCCTCTTCCTACGGTTTTGAGTTCTTGAATCTTTCCATTTAGACGTTCGGCCATTGCATTTGTGAGATTAATCAATAAAGCATTTACCACTCCGGATTGATGCTTTTTGAACATCTCGACCACCTTGTTAACTTCTTTTATCTTTCGTTTGGTTGCGTCATTTGCCCATTGTAAAAATGATAGGGTGGCCCAAAGTTTACCTTTGCTAAATAGAGCCTTGAAGTTTTCCCGTACCTGCCAAGCTTTGCTTACCTCATAATTGGCATCTGCGATTGCCTCAAAATGGATACGCTGTCGTTCAGTGAGGTTTTCAGGGTTTTTGAGCAAGGCATAGCGACTGTTCTTTAAATCTTGGTGCTGCTTCACTTCCCTTCGGCGTACTTTATCAATGGCTTCATTGAGGTATTTGACCAGGTGAAAGCGATCATGGACAATGGATGCGTTAGGGAGTATTTCTTGAGCAGTCTGAATGAAAGCCTTCCACATGTCCATACTGATGGCTGAAACTTTATTGAGCTGTTCAGTCGTTAATGAATTCGATAACACCTTCTTACAGGCTTCTTTGGTTCGGTCCTCCTCTACATCCAGTACACATCCTGAGGCAGGATGACTCAAAACTGTAATGTAGTGGTGGCCTTTCCTGAACGATTTCTCATCGATACTCAGGTGATCAAACGTCAGTTCGGAATAATTCCTTCGATCCATACCTCGCTTGACACTCAGATGCATAATCCGATTCACGACATTGAATCCACAACGCATCAACTGAGCCGTTTTGGTCTGGTTTTTACTGGCTTTCAGCAGATCAATTACAGCATGCTCAAACAAGTAGGTATGTCGCTCATAGCCCGAGGCCCAGTTAGGCTGAACGGTCTTGACTTTACCTCTGGAAGTAATGATTCTGGGAAGCTGACACCTGATGTAGGTCTTGTACTGCATGGTATCCAAATGTCGCCATTCACGCAGGGGAGCATGGTCATAAACCTTACAAAGCTCACCTGTCTCTGAGTCTTCCAACTGGTCTAACAAACAGGCTATCTGAATAAAAATCTCCTCCTTATTAAAATCTGTATCAACTGATTCGACTATCCAGCCATCTTCCAATTGGAGTAGTTTTGTGAAAAGATTCTCGGTAAACATCTTTTTGCTTCAAGATAGTCATTCCATTAAATTCAGGGTAGAACCATTAATTTAATGTATATATAAAATTATTTACTGATTATTTTCTAATGAGTAAAAACTTGAAAAAGCTTATTCCGTAAGTATAGGCGTAAAACCAATTTAAGAAAAAATGAAAACCAACTTAAAAATGCAAATCACAATTTTGAAAAAAGGCTTACTGTCCTTAGCCTTATTCTTTGGAGTGTCTTTATTTGCTTTTGCCACTGCAACTGAAAATCAGACTTTGGAAGAAATAAATTTCCAATTGGAGTTTTCAGAATTAAAGGAACTTCCTTCTATCACTTTAGTGGACAAGAATCTCCGAATAATTGCAGAGTTCTACGGTGATCAATCCAAATTGAAGGAGCAATTTGAAGGAACCTTTCAGAAAGCAGAATTACTTTCCAAGCACAACAACCAAAGCATCTACCTAGTTATCAATAAGTAACAAATCTTAGCTAGAGCGTAGCTCAAGCTTACATTGATCATTCATTCAAATCAAGGGTGGGATTCATCGCTTAATTATGCGAAAATCTCATCCTTTTTTTATTTGTCTTGGGATTTCTGAACTTAAATACCTCCGTTTACAAAAAAAGAGGCTCAAATCCGTTGCTTTTTTAATGTAACTATTGGAATCTTGCAGATTTTCAAAGACTTTAGGTATTCTTTCAGATTTTTAAATATGAACATCAAGC
>DAINOB010000341.1:0-1906 GCA_036735585.1 Cytophagales bacterium
TTTAAGTTGCTCTTTATAAAGTGTCATTTCACCCAAAAGCACATTTCTGTTGATATTGGCTAAAATTAGGTCAAAAACCGGCATTTTATGTCTTACCTCAGCAAGGGTTCCCAACAAGAAAGTAAAGTCACTAAGCTTATTGATTTGAGCATTTTCTGTTGCGTTGTCAATAACCCAGTCGTCCACATCACAACCAAATACCTCCTTAGCACCTAGTTTGGCACTTAGAATGGCTAGAATGCCAGACCCTGTACCCATATCTCCTACACTTAAACCTTTTATTGGGTCCGAAAGCAAAAATTCCATCATCAAACGGGTGGTTTCGTGATGGCCAGTGCCAAAGCTCATCTTAGGGTTGATCACCAATTCTAGCTCATAATTGGGATCGGATGGATGAAAAGAAGCCCTTACTCTACATGAGCCAACAACTATAGGCTGGTATCCTTTTTCCCATTCTTCATTCCAATTTTTAGATTCCTTCTGTTCATGAGTCCATGAAATGGTGGTGAATGCGCTGTAGTGATCTACCATTTCCTGAATTTGATCTTGAACAAAATCATTGGGATGGCTATAGGTGCTGAACCCCCAATCATGCTCTTCTAATTGATCAAAACCTAAAAGTGTAAGCTCTGCCAGAACCATATCTTTATAGGTTTCATCCGCAATGCGTATCTGAATTTCTATGTAGCGTTCAGCATTCATCGGCAGCCGGCAAAAGCAGGAGTATCGGTGTATGAAATAGTAAAATCAGCCGCAGAGCGGTTCTTTTCTTCGAAAAGGATATAATCTGCTAGGTGTGGCAAATCTACATAATGCCAAATGCCAGGTTGATCAGCAAATAGCCGCTGGGGTTCTCTAAAAACCCTCATGTCTGAAAAGTCTTCATTTTCCTCTACAAAAAAGAAAAATTCTGCTTCATGTCGCAAGGTTGACACAAATACAGCACCCTTGATGGCGCATGCCTTTTGTTTTTGACTTTGACCATGCAGCAAGTTTAAGCTACTTAGGAAAAAGAGGGATAAAACAACTATCAGTTTCACCACTTAAAGGATTTTGAAATGTCTATAAAATCTCGGGCAACCAAAGAAGCGCCACCTATGAGCCCTCCATCTACATGATCACAAGCAAATATTTCTGCTGCGTTAGAAGGTTTACAACTGCCACCGTAGAGGATAGGTAGGGTATTGGCGACCTCTCCCCAGTGTGATTTTATAAGTTGGTAGATGTGTGTATGCATTTCACTGATTTGTTCAGGGATAGCATTTTTTCCCGTGCCAATGGCCCAAACTGGCTCATAAGCTACCACCAAATTTATTCCTTGTTCTGCAGGGAGTTTTGACAATGATTGCTCTAACTGATGTTGCACATAGGATAGATGCGTTCCATTCTCTCGTATATCCAATGGCTCTCCGCAACAAAGAATAACCTGAAGACCAGAATTGAGTGCTCTTTCAGTTTTAGCCAAAACATCACTATCAGATTCCATGAAAATCTTCCTCCGCTCACTATGGCCCAAAATTACATAAGCTGCGCCCACAGATTGCAACATACTGGCAGTCACCTCTCCTGTATAAGCTCCTTGGTCATAAGCACTACAATTTTGTGCAGCAAGACCTACAGACTGACCTTGCAATAAGTGACTCAATCGCTCTAAGTATGGATAGGGAGGAGACAATACAATTTGAACTCTAGAATCCACCTCTGCCTGTGCAATGGATACTACCTCTGAACAAAGCTGAATAGCCTCATTTAAGGTTTTATGACTTTTCCAGTTTCCTGCTACAATTTTTTGCCTCATAGGGGCAGTTTTAGGGTAAAGTATAAATCAAAGGGCAAGCTACAAATAATTCATTGTTTTTTGTTTTTAAGAGCCATTCAAATGGGTAAAGTGCCATTGCTAAGGCGC
>DAINOB010000342.1:0-1901 GCA_036735585.1 Cytophagales bacterium
TGAAAGTAGAAAAAGCAGAAGGAGATATATTGCTGCCTGAGGCTGAGATCGTTGTGAGTGGAGGTAGGGGTATGAAGGGACCAGAAAATTGGCATTTATTAGAGGATTTAGCTCAGGCTTTACACGCAGGCACTGGATGTTCAAAGCCAGTTTCTGATATGGACTGGAGACCACACCATGAGCACGTAGGCCAAACAGGAGTGAAAGTAAGTCCAAATTTGTACATCGCTGTTGGAATATCTGGTGCCATCCAACATCTTGCAGGGGTTAATTCGTCTAAAGTGATTGTAGTTATAAATAAAGATGCGGAAGCTCCTTTTTTCAAAGCTGCTGACTATGGAATTGTGGGCGATGCATTTGATGTGCTTCCTAAATTAACTGAAGCTGTTAAATCACTAAATTGATTTTTTGAACTGATAAGTGGATAAGATTAAGCTAGAAATTTTAGGACTTTCTAACAGTCAGTCCCACACGGGTTCTTTTGCGCTGGTATTAGGTGAAGCCGAAGGAAATCGAAGACTTCCTATAATCATAGGTATGTTTGAGGCACAAGCCATAGCCATTGAAATAGAAAAGATTGTGCCCAATAGACCCATGACTCATGATCTATTTAAGTCATTCGGAGATGCCTTTTCCTACTCTGTAGATCAAGTGGTGATTTCAGATTTGGTTGAGGGCGTTTTTTATGCCAAAATACTATGCACCAATGGCATGCAACAAGTTGAGATCGATGCAAGACCCTCCGATGCCATTGCTATTGCCTTACGTTTCGGTGCTTCATTATTTACGTATGAGCACATTTTATCCGAGGCAGGTATTATCACAGATGACAAGGAAATGGTAGAACAAGCTCCAGAAGTAGGTAAGGAGGAGAAGGAAGCGCTGATCAAACCAAAAAAGAAGAAGTCAGGGGCAATGGAGGATTTCTCCATGGAGCAACTCCACAAAATGCTGGACGATGCCCTCGGCAAGGAAGACTATGAACTTGCTGCAAGAATTCGCGATGAAATTAAAAGAAGAAATTAACTAATCTCCCATTTTGGAGGTACTGAGAGCTATTGTAGGACTGACCTTTTTTTTAGGGTTGGCATATATTTTTTCAGTGAATAGAAAGGCTATTGACTGGAGATTGGTGGCTGTAGGGGTAGGACTTCAGATTATTTTTGGTCTATTGGTTATTAAGGTTCCTTTCGTTTCTCTGCTCTTTAACAAGGTTTCTTCCGCCTTTGTCACTTTCCTAGATTTTTCATTGGCAGGTTCTGAGTTTTTGTTTGGAGATCTGGCCAGAAACTCAGAAGGATCAGAAGGAGCCAAGCATCAACTGGGTTTTATATTTGCTTTTCAAGTACTACCCACGGTCATTTTTTTCTCCACGGTATCTGCTGGGTTGTATTACTTAGGAGTGTTGCAGCGCGTGGTGTATGGCATAGCCTGGGTGATGGCCCGCACCATGAGGCTCTCTGGACCTGAGAGTCTCTCCGCTGCAGGAAATATCTTTTTAGGTCAAACGGAAGCTCCTTTGTTGGTAAAGCCATACATCAAGTCTATGTCTTCCTCTGAGTTGATGTGTCTAATGACTGGTGGAATGGCCACTATTGCTGGGGGTGTTTTGGCAGCGTATGTATCTTTTTTAGGAGGGAGTGATCCCGTGCAGAAGACTCTTTTTGCAGCAAGTCTCCTTTCTGCTTCAGTAATGAATGCACCTGGCGGTATTGTGTTTGCCAAAATGCTGTTTCCAGAAGATTCAAGTACTAAGCTAAGCAATCGATTAACAATATCTGAAGAGAAAGTAGGTGTAAATCTTATCGATGCGATGAGTCGTGGTGCTGCCGATGGGCTTAAGTTAGCTCTAAATGTAGGGGGCATGTTACTTGCTTTTATTGCAGTGATTGCCATGCTGA
>DAINOB010000343.1:0-1861 GCA_036735585.1 Cytophagales bacterium
AAATTGATAATTAAGAACTCTAGCTAAACTCAACTCTGTTACTATGCGAACCTTGCTTAATATTGAACCCAGTAAATCTTTATGAGTAGATTGAAGATCAAGGGATGCTTCTTTCTTTTCACAATAGATTGTATGACAGATATTTTTCAAAGTTTCTAGACTACGGTTTAAACCCAAAAAAAATCATTGGAATGACAGGAGGATTCTTTCTCGTGTAGTAGTTTATGTCTGTTAGACACCTAAATTCTTATTTATAATCTTGATTACTAGTGTTTTATAGCACATGCTAGGCTGATTTTCACTCGCAAATCACAAAAACAAATTATTGCCTTCCGATTCACGTGGATAGACCTTTGACACAAGTCAAATCGAACATCCATGAAAACTATCTGTCCAATTGCCCTCTGGAGCCTATTGCTTTTTTTATTGAATCCTTCTAAAAGTATGGCTCAAGAAAGTGCTGATACCTTATTTCTTACAGGAAAAGGCAAATCGTTTATCACAGGTTTGATTGTAGAAATCCATCCAGAAAACCTTGTCTACAGACGGTCTAACATGCTCTATGGCCCAAATTTTACCATGCCTTTGTATCTGATTCGTCAAGTATACATCCCAAATGGCTACTTGTGGACTTGGCAAGAAGATGAAGGGAAATGGAATGATAGCTTGCTCCAAAGTAATTTCGTGAGAGAAGGAGCCTATCTAGCTCGCACACTCAGTGGATCTGAAGCTGCCGCTTGTTTCTTTGAAAAACCTCCGGTGACTTATGATCAGGAGGTTGATTCATTTGATATTTGTCAGCTGTTGGAACGATTTAAGGTTTCCAATACACTTGAATACAATGAAATCCTCAATCTTCTGGGGCCTTATGCTAAAACTATAAGACGCGTAACCCCAATAGACAGCCCTGAAAAAGAGCGCTTCAGTCTTAAAGAAGTTTATGAACTGCTCCAAGAAGCTATCCTGAAAGATACTACTAGACATAGTGGAGATACTTCATTTATGGCGATCCTAAGAAGAGAGTTTCAGCTATTTTCAGATTTAAATAGGCCCTACAATACCAATATTGAGCTGGAAACAAAGGGTATTCAAGGCTATGTGAAAATGCTAGATTTTTTGGATGAAAATCTTAGTCTCTACTTTAAAGAAGAGTTGATTGAAGATAGGGGAGTTTGGTCATTCGAGAAAGAAGACAAGCAAAAGAAGCCTGCTTTTGGGTTTAACAACAACTATTTTGTTGGTTACCTGGCAACTGGTGCGGGTATCCTACTACCCCAACAATCTTCGCACAAAACCCAAGCCTTGCCCTACCCCAATTATTCTGCGGGCGTGGGATATGTGGTTCAATCTACAGGAAGAAGTTTTTTAAGTTTTCAACTCCACACCTGCCTTTCTGGAAGAAATACCAGACTGAATTATTCTAAGGAATCCATTTACCCTTTTGTTTTTGAGGGCCAACAAACACAATTAATGGTTCAAGACTTTTCTAGTTTTCGGGAATTGATTACCCTACATTTTTGGGATTTTGGCGCTCAGCTTTCCGCAGTCCATACTTTAAACTCCAAACATCGAATTCACTATGGCATGGGCTGGACGCTCAGCAGGTTTCTAGCAGGTGATCAGGTGACAAGGGTAAGCTATGATCGAAATACAAATGCGTTTAACACGAATGGGAATGAATTCTATTCAAATAAGGTGATTTCAAATTTTCAGGAATCAGAAGAGAATAACAATTCGAGTAATCTCAACATCAGCAGGTGGACTGCATATATGCAAGCAACACTTGGTTTGGAAAATGAACACGAAAACCTTTGGTTTCTCCAGCTGGAATTCAATCGCTCCAATCTATTGATGCAGAATT
>DAINOB010000344.1:0-1835 GCA_036735585.1 Cytophagales bacterium
TGAATGAAATTCAGGAAGTGTATCGTCTACAAGGTGTAAAAATCAATGACAAACATATTGAGGCCATCGTGAGACAAATGATGCAGAAGGTGGAGATACTGGAAGCAGGTGATACCAATTTCCTACAAGGTCAGGTTGTGGATAAAATAGGATTTATGGATGAAAACGATTCCATCCTTGACAACAAAGTGGTAATTGATGCAGGAAATTCTGAATCACTCAAGCCAGGGCAGATCGTAACTGCCAGAAGATTGAGAGATGAGAATAGCAGTTTAAAGCGTAAAGATTTAAAGCTGGCAACCGTTCGAGATGCATTACCTGCTGTGTCAAAGCCTACACTACAAGGTATTACACAAGCATCTTTGGGAACAGAAAGCTTTATTTCAGCAGCTTCCTTCCAGGAGACTACCAAAGTGTTAAGTGAAGCATCTATCAGGGGCAAATCAGATGGACTTCTCGGACTAAAAGAAAATGTAATTGTGGGGCATTTAATCCCTGCGGGTACAGGAATGAGAAAGTACAATAATTTGATTGTAGGTTCTAAGGAAGAGTACGATAATCTAGTAGCGTCCAAAGAAGCTTACACAAGAAGAAAGAAAGAACAGTATCAGGACTAATTCAAATGGCAGATAGCAATCAAGTACCAGAAAATCAGATTAATATAGAGTTATCTGAAGAAGTAGCTGAGGGAATTTTCTCTAACTTGGCAATGATTGCTCATTCCAATGGTGAGTTCGTTGTTGATTTCATTCGAATGATGCCCGGAGTACCAAAAGCAAAAGTGAAGGCTAGAATTATCATTACGCCCGACCATGCTAAAAGGCTATTGGCAGCACTGAAGGATAATATAAAAAAGTATGAAGAAGCCTTTGGCCCGATCAGTGATCAAGGCCAAACACCTTCTTTTCCCATGAATTTTGGAGGTACAATCGGGCAGGCATAATAAAGCCTCGCTACTACTTGTAATTCACGAATGATACCTCTATATTTGCGCCTCATTTTCAGAAAAGGATAACAGAAATAAAGATAAATGCCTACTATTCAACAATTAGTAAGAAAGGGCAGGACAGAGCTTACAACCAAATCCAAATCACCGGCTTTGGACTCGTGTCCTCAAAAACGTGGAGTGTGTACAAGAGTGTATACCACCACACCTAAGAAGCCTAACTCAGCAATGAGAAAGGTAGCAAGAGTAAGGTTAGCAAAGACTGGTAAAGAGGTCAATGCTTACATTCCTGGAGAAGGACACAACTTACAGGAGCACTCCATCGTCCTTATTAGAGGAGGTAGAGTGAAAGATCTTCCAGGTGTGAGATATCACATAGTTAGAGGAGCTTTAGATACTGCGGGTGTAAGCGGAAGATTACAATCCAGATCAAAATACGGAGCAAAAAGACCTAAACCAGGTGCAGCTCCAGTTAAAAAAGGAAAAAAATAAAGTTTAAACAATAGCAAGAAGTAACAATCATGAGGAAATCAAAACCTAAAAAGAGATACATTCTCCCTGATCCTAAATTTCATGATGTGCTGGTTACCAAGTTCGTTAACAATTTGATGTACGATGGTAAAAAGAGTATTGCTTACGACATATTTTATGGTGCATGCGATTTAATTGAAAAGAAAATTAATGAGCCCGGACTTGATGTATGGAAGAGAGCGATCACCAACATATCACCAGCAGTAGAGGTAAGAAGCAGAAGGGTGGGAGGAGCCACTTTCCAAGTACCAACTGAAGTAAGGCCAGATAGAAGAACTTCCCTCGGAATCAAATGGCTTATCAAATACGCCAGAAATCGTGGGGAAAAAACTATGACTGAAAAATTGGCAGCAGAAAT
>DAINOB010000345.1:0-1801 GCA_036735585.1 Cytophagales bacterium
TCTCTGGCTCCCTCCTATCTGGTACTGACGTAGTGACACCTAATTCAGCAGGTGATATAAATAGTTTCCTGCATTTTGGCAGTGATACCGTATTTATGCTGATTCAAATGATTATTATCATTGCCGCCTCCAGAGCTTTGGGATATCTATTTAGTAAAATAGGCCAGCCCTCTGTAATTGGTGAGATCACTGCAGGTATAGTATTGGGTCCCTCCTTATTAGGTCAGGTTTGGCCTGAAGGAATGTCTTTGTTGTTTCCTGCTGATTCTATACAGATGTTGGGCACCCTAAGTCAATTGGGCCTAATCTTATTTATGTTTGTGATTGGCATGGAGCTGGATTTTCACCAGTTTAAAAATAAAGCAAGATCTGCATTGCTTATCAGCCACGGCACCATTAGCCTTGCGTTTCTTTCTGGTTTACTATTATCTTTATTTCTGTTTGAGACATTTGGCAATCCAGAAGGTGGATTTTTATCGTTTGCTTTGTTTTTAGGTATCTCTTTTTCTGTAACTGCATTTCCAGTTTTAGCTCGGGTGGTATTTGAAAAAGGACTTCACAAAAAGAATATTGGAATACTTGCTTTGGCAGCTGCTGCATTCGATGATGTGACAGCGTGGTGTCTTTTAGCTGGTATCATTGCCTTTTCTGAGGCAGGCTCAGCATTGAATATGTTTTATACGCTATCCTTAGTGGGAGTTTTTCTATTAATAGTTTTCTTGTTGATACAGCCTTTTTTCAAACGATTGGGAGAGATATATGCCACACCTGAAAATACCAATAAAACAGTGGTGGGTTTGGTGTTCGTTGTTGTTTTTGGTTTTTCACTTACCACTGAAATATTAGGTATTCATGCGCTTTTTGGGGCATTCATTGCGGGGCTGATTATGCCCTCAAAAGTAGGGTTTAAGCAAAATTTGATTGACAAAATAGAGGACATAAGCTTAGTGATGCTTTTACCCCTGTTTTTTGCTTACACGGGTCTACGCACTGACTTTAGCATCTTGTTTCAAGAAAATATCTTATCCTATGCTTTGCTCATTATAGCTGTTGCCATGTCTGTAAAAGTGGGTGGAGGAATGCTGCTCGCGAAATTCAGCGGGAATAGTTGGAAAGACTCTTTGATTTTGGGCACTCTTCTCAATACCCGTGGACTGATGGAATTGATTGTGTTGAATATTGGATATGACATGAAAATTCTCAGTTCTGAGATGTTTACCATTTTAGTTTTGATGGCCCTCAGCACTACATTCATGACAGGACCTATTCTAGCGCTGATTGAAAAGTTTTGGCCAGACAAGGTTCAAGATGCTGCTCCAATCTTCGATACAGAACCTTCTTTAAGAGTTATGCTTTCCTTTGGGCTTCCCAAAATGGGATCTAGCTTGCTTCGGCTTACTTACACCTTATTTGGAAGTAATTCGAAAGAGGTGCACTACACAGCAGCACACTTCACTCCAGATACCGATCTTAATAGAAACGAATTGCTAAAATTTGAAAAAGAAGGTTTCGCTCCAATAAAGGCCTATGCAGAAATTGAACACATAAAGATTGATACTTTTTATAAAGCCACCCATGACCTCAATGCGGATATCATCGATACTTTTCATAGTGGGAAAAATGACCTTCTACTCATAGGTGGTGCAAAGTCACTTTTCTCAGACAATTATATGGCTGGGCGTGTACGAAAACTTGTGCAAGAGACCAATGGTAGTGTTGGTATTTTTATAGAAAAGCACACCGAGGTAATTTCGCGCATTGGAATTTTAATGGACAATTATGATTCACTGCCTTTGGCTTT
>DAINOB010000346.1:0-1744 GCA_036735585.1 Cytophagales bacterium
CCTTTATTTCAGAAGGGATCAATTTCACGCTATCGCCAGTCTCTTTGTCAACCAATTCATACGGACGATCTTCGAAGTCAAATTCTTTTTCTGTTTTTGCATCGGTGGTATGGAACACGAGCACTTCATGGTGATTGTGCTTTAGATGCTGCAGCGCACGAAAAAGTTCTTCTTCATCTTCGGCATTTTCAAACATATCCGAAAAAAGCACGATCAAGGCTCTTCGCTTCATCAAGTCAGCCACTTCATGAAGTACAGCGGCTGCAGCTGTATTTTGCATTCCAGGACTTTGGTCTAGAGTTTTGTAGAGTGTTTGATACAAAGTTTGGAGATGGGCTGGTGTTGACTTTAAAGGCGATTTAAACTGAATTTGATTGCTAAAGGTGCAAAGGCCAACTGCATCCCTTTGCCGTTGCAATAGATACGCAAGGCAAGCACAGGCTACAATTGAGAAGCTAAGCTTATCATAATTAGGTTCTGGATAATACATAGAGCCTGAAACGTCCAGCATAAGCATGGCCTTAAGATTGGTTTCTTCTTCGTAACGCTTAGTATATAGCTTTTCTGTTCTACCGTAGACTTTCCAATCCACGTGTCGAATGCTTTCGCCAAAATTGTATTGCTTGTGCTCTGCAAATTCCACCGAAAATCCATGATAAGGCGATCTATGCATACCAGTAATGAACCCTTCTACCAACTGGCTTGCCAACAACTCTAGATTCCCATACTTTTTTAATTGTGCTAAATCGATCTTCATACTCACAAAAATGCATAGAAATACGCCCTACACGAAAAATAATTTTGGTAAAGCAAAAACCTCCTTATTATTTTGTGCAGAACAAAACCAACCGAGGTAAAAGTGAATAACTTTAGAGACAGAGATCAGGAGGGAGAAAATTCAGAAATTTACTCCAACAAAATCAGGGCAGGGAAGAGAACCTACTTTTTTGATGTAAAATCTACAAGAAGCAATGACTTCTACGTAACCATCACTGAAAGCAAACGAAGATACAATCAGGATGGAGAAGGTTTTACCTATGAGAAACATAAAATATTTCTTTACAAGGAGGATATCATGAAGTTTATTCAAGGACTCAATGACACAGTTGACTACATGAAAACTGAACTTATGCCTGATTATGATTTCAATGCAAATCCTGTCTCCAATGATGAAGAAGGTGGAGGAAACACCAATAGGTGGTAAATTCCCATTCTAATAATTATTATAGATCCTGCTTCGGCAGGATTTTTTATTTAATCTTAAAAAATTAATGGAAGATATCAGCCACATTTTACTGTCTTTAGGTGAAGAAGATTTTACTTCTCAAGGTGCGGTGGTACCTCCTCTAGTGCAAACAGCAAACTTTTCATACAAATCGGTGGCTGCCATGCGGCATGCTTTGGAAAACGAGCATACTCAACCACTATATACACGGGGTTTAAATCCTACCACAGAGCTGTTGGCAACAAAATTTGCTGCATTGGAAGGCACCGACAAAGCAATGGTTACCGCAAGTGGCAGTGCCGCGGTGGCAATGGCTGTTTTGGCTGTGGTAGAAAAGGGATCTCACATCGTTTCAGTAGGCAAGCCATACAGCTGGACTAAAAAACTTTTTAGTCAATACTTGCCAAAATTTGGAATTGAAACCACGTATGTTGACGGTACGGATACATCAGCGTTTGATCAAGCATTACAGCCAAATACTACGTTGATTTATTTGGAGACACCTAACTCATTTACCTT
>DAINOB010000347.1:0-1719 GCA_036735585.1 Cytophagales bacterium
ACCATAGATTTGGTATTGCAGAAAACCATGATCTGTTTTAGATCATACACTTCAATGAGTCTAGTCATCAATTCTAGTTTCAAGCTACCCTTTACATCATACATGTATTGAGTAATGGCAGAAACTGTCACTGATTTTGTTGCGATCTTGATGAGTTCTGGGTTGTGCTGAAATTTTTTGGTGATGGACAAAATTGGAGGAGGCATGGTAGCGGAAAACAGTACAGTCTGACGCTCCTCAGGCACACTTTCAAGTATCGATTCAATATCTTCTCTGAATCCCATGTCGAGCATTTCATCGGCTTCGTCCAGTACCACAATGCTTACCATACCCAACTTAAGAGTTCCACGGTCAATGTGATCCATGATTCGTCCTGGTGTACCTACTACTATTTGGGCACCAGCACGCAATGCTTTGATTTGCTTTTCGATAGATTCTCCACCGTAAACAGCAGCTATTTGCATGCCTTTGCTGAATTTGGCCAGTTTTTTTAATTCTTCAGATACTTGAAGAGCCAATTCTCTGGTTGGGCACATCACTAAAGCTTGTGGATGTCGATCTTCTGCTTCAATCATTTGAATGATTGGGGCACCAAATGCGGTAGTTTTTCCAGTTCCAGTCTGTGCCTGACCTATCAGGTCTCTTCCGCTGAGCATCACAGGAATGGCAGCAGCTTGGATGGCAGAGGGCTCTATATAGCCCATACTTTCTATGGCGCTCAGTGTGTTTTCAGAGAGGCCTAATTCAGTAAAAATGTTGGTGTTCATAAATTTTGGATTCCTCTTAGCAATTCCGCTAAAACACTTAATTCTCTTGAGGCACAGGAGAATTACAAGTTTTAAGAAAAATAAGAGTTTTAAATACTAATGTCTGTGAAAAATGATTGAAAAGATGTTTACTCCATGCTCGTTAAGATCCTGCCTCGAGATGCTCTACGAGTGATACATAAGCGTCCATAGCTTCTTCTTGAGTCATTCCTTTCAGTCCTTCCCATGCATTGTATTTAGCGGCAGCCACAAAATCAAATCCTGCGGGCCTTTCCGTGTTTACATCGCCTACGGTCGCTTGCTTGTAATAGGCATAAAGCTTTAGCAAACTATCATTGGATGGTTTGGAAGGCAGGTTTTTAGACCTTTCTAATGCTTTCTCAAATTGTTCCTGATTTGCCATTTTTTGCTTTAAAGTGCAAAGATAGGTTTATTTATCTGTAATACCTTACAGACGTGAATAAATGAAGATTTGGGTCTGTATGGTAGAAGATGAAATTATTCTATCACCAGTGGAATATTCTTGAAAGTTCCTCCACTGATGGTTCTCACTGAATTGTCTTTAACACTTCTAGCGGTGAAAGAAAATGTACCAGTAGCCAGCTTTTGCACCTCATCTATGGTGTTGACTTCTACCAAACACTCCGAACTTATCCAACTGTCTTCAGCTTTGCTATTGGTGTAGCTTGCTGTAGCTGCTGGAGAAGAATAGGCTCCTTCGGTCAGTGCATTTACAGTTAAAGTAATGGTAAGCCTGCCTTCATCTACAGTATTTTCAAATCCAGAAATGACCATTTTGCTTCTGGTTTTATCTAATATGAAGGTAGTATTTAGTTTGCTGTTCCAGTCCAAACCATTGATTCGGGCTTGCATGCTACCAGTGAGCTCTAAGTTTACGGGGTCAAACTTTTTTGGTTCACCACATCTTGAGGTAAGCGCTCCAATGATAAGC
>DAINOB010000348.1:0-1700 GCA_036735585.1 Cytophagales bacterium
GGAAAGGAATACAGTATATCATTCCAGCATTTGATCAATTGCTAGAAAATTACCCAGACGCCAAGCTGGTATTGGCAAATGCCAAAGGGAGATATTCCGAATCAATTCAGGGTCTTCTTAAATCCTTGCCAGACAAAAGCTATATAGAAATCCCGTTTGAAAGCGATTTAAAAAGCTTGTACTCCTGCTTTGATGTATTTATTCATTGCCCCATCGATGAAGATATTGAGGCTTTTGGTCAAATCTATGTGGAGGCCTTGATCATGAAAATTCCATCCATCTTTACACTTTCAGGTATTGCTAAGGAATTTATTCGCCATGAACATAATGCTCTGGTGGTTCCATTTCAGAATTCTGATGCCATTTATCAATCCATGCAAAGAATTTTACAAGACAAGAATCTTTCTGCCCATTTGACAAAGAATGGGTTTCAGGACGTAAAACAGCGGTTTGATTTAGAGCAAATGATTAACTGTCTGGTAGAATGCTATCGAAAATGAATGCAACTCCCTTTTTTTCGATAATAATTCCAACTTACAATCGTGCAGCTCTTATTTCTGAGACTTTACAGTCCATTGAAAACCAAACAGTGAGAGACTTTGAAGTGATTGTAATTGATGATGGCAGCACTGACCATACTGAACAAGTAGTAAACAACTTTTCCTGTAACAATCTAAGATACCTTAAAATAGCGAACAGTGAACGGGGAGCCGCTCGCAACAAAGGAATGGAGCTTGCCAAGGGACAATACTTCACCTTTTTAGACAGTGATGATCTTCTGGAGCCTGGTTTTTTAGCACATGCACTTGTCGTCTTACAACAACATCATTATCCCAAATTCTTCCATCTTGGATATGCCATTTACAATCAAAAAGGAAAGATCGTACGGAAAATGGATCCAATAAAAAAAGGTGATATCCACTTCATTATCAAGGGAAATCCTTTGAGCTGTATTGGGATATTTATGCACAGCTCCTTATATCCACGTTTTCAATTTAATGAAGATAGAAGACTTTCCGGCTCAGAAGATTGGGAGCTTTGGATACGACTGATTGCTAATTGCGGTATTGTAACAGATTCTACACCCATGGCACGCATCATTGACCATTCAGATCGAAGTGTTATCCACTTTAAAGAGAATAATTTGGTAATGCGAAAATCTTTGGCAGTTGCTTACGCTCTGGCAGATCCTGTAGTGAGGAAAATTTTTGGGAAATTTCAATACAAAATTGACGCGTATTGGAGTTCTTATGTGGCTCTTCACCTAGCCATGAATGGGGAAAAATTACAGAGCCTTAGGTATTTATGTCTCGGAGCCATTCTATATCCACTGATTTTGTTGGAAAAAAGATCGGTAGTTATCCTTCTTTTTTTATTTAGACGCTGATATGTGTGCAATAGCAGGGATTTGGCATCCAAATCAAAGTAATCCTACTATAGTAGAAAAAATGACCCAGCGACTGTCACACCGAGGACCAGATGCAGAGGGATTTTGGCATGATCAATATTGTTCATTAGGTCATAGAAGACTAAAAATTGTGGACCTAAGCGATAGTGCTAATCAGCCTATGATCTCTAGCAATGGAGACTGGGTGATGGTCTTCAATGGGGAGATATACAACCACTCCGAATTGGCAAGGTCTTTTTTGCAACATCATATATTCCGAACATCTTCTGATACAGAGGTGCTACTTGAAGGT
>DAINOB010000349.1:0-1501 GCA_036735585.1 Cytophagales bacterium
GTGAATACAGGGAATTTATAGCTAAACTGACCCGGAACAACTCCTCTATTATACAACCCATCAGATACCAACACTACACCCTGGATATTTTGACCTCTTGATTCCTCTTTGACTGATCTAAGAGATTGATCAAGGTCGGTATATCCTAGGTTCGGCTTTGATTTTACATCTATTTTTTTGCCATCAAGTCCCGTAAGACGCACATCTACATTCCTTTCTTCAAGGCTTTCAGCTGTTTTGAAGAGCCTATTGATCATTTGAGTGTATGCTGTGCTATCCAGTTGTGAGGTCATGGAAAGTGAGTTGTCTACTACAAAATAGACTATTGGATTTTCTTCCCTCGATTCGGTGAAAATTGATTTTGGATTAAGCAAAAGCGCAGCAAGTAAAAAAATAGTGCATGCACGTAAGCTTCCCAAAAGCCACTTTCGGTTGACTGCCCAATTTTTGTTTTTGTAATAGAGAGCTATTGCATACCCCACGCCTACAAGCGCACATACCAATAGCCATGCAGGATGATAATCAAAATACAGAAGTTGCTTTTCCAAATTGCCGACCCAAAGAAATATTACTTGCAAAAGTAGTTTATCTTGGTCAATAATAGCTTAAGTGAGCATTCCTCCATCTACTTGTAGCACTTGTCCTGTGATGTAAGAAGATAGATCGGATGCCAAAAATAGAGCAGCATTTGCCACATCTGTTGGAGATCCGCCCCTCCTTAGTGGGATGGCACTCTTCCAACCCTCTACCACTTCAGGATTAAGCTCACCAGTCATTTCTGTTTCAATAAATCCAGGCGCAATGGCATTGCATCGTATATTTCTAGATCCTAATTCTAAGGCCACAGATTTTGAAAAACCAATGATACCTGATTTTGAGGCCGCATAATTGGCCTGTCCTGCATTGCCTTTGATGCCCACCACAGATGTCATGTTGATAATACTCCCATACTTTGCTTTCATCATGGGTTTGGTGGCTGCTTTTGTAAGGTTGAAAACTGACTTTAGATTTATCCTAAGTACGTCATCCCATTGCTCTTCTGACATGCGCATCAAGAGACCATCTTTAGTGATGCCTGCATTGTTGATTAAAATATCAAGTTTCCCAAACTCTGCTACCACTTCGTTTATCAATTGATCTGCTGCTGCATAATCTGAAGCATCAGATCTGAAGCCTTTGATTTTGGTACCAAATGCCGAAAGTTCAGACGCAAGTTGTTGACCCTTTTCCACACTGCTTAAATAGGTGAATGCTACATCAGCACCTTGTTCTGCAAACAATCTTGCGATTTCTCGACCTATTCCTTTGGAAGCACCAGTGATTAAAGCTGTTTTACCTTTTAACAATTGCATGGAGGTTTATTAAAGTAAAGTGACAATGATTTAATCTGCAAGTATACACGAATTCCAGTATGAAAACTGCCTATTGTTTATTCACTAATAGAGTTGCAAGGGGGTTGGGGTTCGATTTTCACGTGACTGATTCAGCTTTGAATCTAGGG
>DAINOB010000349.1:1511-1660 GCA_036735585.1 Cytophagales bacterium
ATACACGAATGCCAGTATGAAAACTGCCCATCTTTTATCTACTAAAAGAGTTGCAGGGGATATGGGGTTCGATTTTTAACGTGACTGATTCAGCTTTGAATCAGATCAGGAGCCTCGCTCATTAGGAATAACGCGCTCAACCTGTATTT
>DAINOB010000350.1:0-1659 GCA_036735585.1 Cytophagales bacterium
TAGGTACATGTGCTTGAAGATAGAGTGTATCATACAAGGCATCGGGAGGGATCTGGAGGCTAAACTGATCTGTAATGAATCTCTTTCGAGTAGCATGAGGAATGGTCGTCACAAAATGAAAAGGAATCACTTTGCCCTCTACCAAAGCCGAATCCGGCAAGCCCTGCCTCAAATCCCAAAGGTAAACCACAGTGGATCTCTTAAGATAAGCTGCTGGAAGTGCAAGGGTAGAACTGCCAGCATAGAGCATCATATCGGGCATAATGGTGCTTTTCATCAAGCTGAGTTTGAGGATATTTTCAAAAATCTCTTGTTTGAATTGATAGGTAATAGTTTTTCCAAGGACCGGATCAATTTGTTTTTCAGGCAGTGTGCCTTTCAATACTACCGTGGCTTGCGTATAGTGGTCAAAAGCATCCCATACCTCAATATGAATATAATGGTATCCTGTGTCTGTGATTTGAATAAGGTCTGATTGACAATCGGTATCTACATAAATCCCTAGTTTATTGCCATCGGCTACAAAACAGCGCTGGAGCTTTTCACCAAAACTAAGTGTGTGTCCGTAATCCTTGTGCACATTGATGTATCGGGATTCTTCAAAAGCAAAAGATTCTAAATTGTTAAAGTACAGGGGTTTGCCATTGAATTTTAGGATTACTCGGTACACTCCGTTTCTGAAGCCAGGGGTATTGGAAAGATCATAGGCCAACACAGAAGCGCGTAAATTGCCCCAAGCAGCAATGGTATCATGAAGGTAGTAGTTACCTGTAGATGGTTCTTTGGCAAATTTGAATTGAATAGTACCGAATTCATGATCTGCACGGGAATTGATATCCAAAGGGTGTAAAGCCAGCTTCGAAATGACAGGAGGAAGGGAATCAGGGAATTCTGTAAAACCAAATTTCAAAGGATTTAAAACCTTCTCATCGTAATCTCGAATCTCAAAGTGGAGATGTGGGCCAGATGAACCCCCACTATTCCCTGAAAATGCCAAGGTGTCTTTTTGGGCATAATAAAAGGAGCCAGGTGCTGGAAAAAGCTCTATTTCACTGGTTTTGGCGAGGTAGCGTTGTTGCTTCACATATTCATGTAGGGTTCCAAAAAAGCGATCCAAATGAGCATACACGGTGCTGTAGCCATTGGGATGCCTCATATACAGCACATTGCCATAGCCAGAAGTGGAAACTTTGATTCGTTCGATGTAGCCCTCAGCAGCCGCCAGTACGGGTAATCCTATTTTCTTGTCTGTGCGGATGTCCAAGCCTCCGTGGAAGTGATTGCTGCGGAGCTCACCCATATTGCCAGCTATGCTGCCCTGCTCCCCGGGACGTATGGGAGACACAAAATAATCATATACATAGCTTTGTGCCTGAGCCATAGACCAAAGACCCATACAACACCCAACCACAAACCACTTAAGACAACAGCTCCCCGACACGCGCTACACTTATTTTACTTGAAATTTAAACAAAGACTTCCCTTTCAAAAAGCCTTCCAAGCTGTCGCCAATGTTTACTTTTCCTACGCCTTTGGGGGTGCCGGTGAATAGTACATCTCCGATTTTTAAGGTAAAAAAGGTAGAAACATGGGCAATGATCTCTGGAAGTGCATGGATCATCATCTTGGTATTGCCTTGTTGACGAAGGTCACCATTTA
>DAINOB010000351.1:0-1628 GCA_036735585.1 Cytophagales bacterium
CACCCAATTGCCGTGCCACCTCATAGAGCTCTTTATAATAGGCCAATGCCAGTTCCTTATTGATTCCCAATTTTTTGCGGGTCTCTTGCTTGTAATGAATTTCTATCTGTAGATTGATTTTACCCCTCTCCAATATTTTGCCAGTAAGCTCTCTAATTTCAAATTCGTGATCGCTGAATTGCCTTGGTAGTTTAATGCTTAAGTCGAGGTATTTTGAGTTTAAGCTTTTTGCTTCGCACTTAATAGCAAGATCAGAATTTTCAAAATTTTGAAGGCCGTAGCCTGTCATTGATTTAAGCATTGAATAGTATTGGAAGTGTGAAATGATTTCGAAGGAGCAATATGAGTATTAAAAAGTATCTTTGCAATGGCTTAAAAAAAGCGCTGCTGAGGCCTCACGTTAACAGTTTTAGCTTATGAAATTTGGAGTTGTAGTATTTCCCGGATCCAATTGTGATGACGATATGGTATATGTGATCGAGCATGTATTAAAAGCTGAGGTGGTCAAAATTTGGCATAAAAGCCATACGTTGGAGTCTTGTGATGCCATCATTCTTCCCGGTGGATTTTCTTATGGAGACTATTTACGATCAGGGGCAATTGCGCGCTTCTCACCTGTGATGCAGGAAATCACAAATTTTGCTTCCAATGGAGGATTTGTATTTGGAATATGTAATGGGTTTCAAATTTTAACAGAAGCTGGCTTGTTGCCAGGGGCTTTGCTACACAATCAGTCAAGAAAATATATCTGTAAAAACGTTTTTTTGAAAACGGAAAATTATGATTCAGCAATTACCCAAAGTATTCCTAAAAACAAAGTGCTGCAAATTCCCATTGCTCATGGAGAAGGATGCTATTATGCTGATCCCGTGACATTGAAAAAGTTAGAAGAAAACAAGCAGGTACTTTTCAGGTATTGTGATGCCCAAGGGCAAGTTACTGATGAAGCCAATCCCAATGGGGCCATCAATAACATAGCTGGTATCTGTAATGAAACTCGCAATGTATTTGGTATGATGCCACATCCTGAGAGAGCAGCTTTACCCTTTCTAGGAAATGAAGATGGAGTATACATTCTGCGCTCTATGGCTGCGCATCTTCAGGCTGTAATTTGATTTAAGACAAACCCGCTTGCCTAAATGCTTCCTCCAGATACCATAGTATATCGGCAGGATGCTTGCCTACTTTTTCTTTAGTTCTCAGATGGCCAAGTCTTACACATATCAGTCTATCGGTAGGAGAAATGAAGATATATTGTCCTAAAATTCCCCGAGCATAAAATATCTTTCTGCCTTTAAAATCAGGGATCATCCACCACTGATAGCCATAGTAATCTACTGGGGTGCCATCCTCATCCTCAAGATAATGTGGCTGTATACTTTGCAAAACATACTCCTGAGGAATTAGCTGCTGACCTCGCCAGCGGCCGCTATCCAAATACACTTTGCCTAAACGAGCGAAGTCTCTTGCATTAGAATATACGCAACAATAGGCCTTTTCCAAGCCCTCTTCTTTATCAAGGCTCCAATATGCTACTTGTTCTGCACCTATAGGATTCCAGAGTTTTTCTTCTAGATAGTCTGCTGTCCGCTTTCCAGTGGCTTTTTCAAGTACCATAGCCAATATTT
>DAINOB010000352.1:0-1608 GCA_036735585.1 Cytophagales bacterium
TGCACCCTAGTTTTACTTTCTACGGGTCAATACTAAATAGGCCAAAGATATTATGAGGTTTTCAGTTATATTTGCGAAAAACTAAATCCGAACTAATCGTAATATGAGCATTCTGAAAGAATTCCGTGATTTTGCTATGAAAGGCAATATCCTAGAACTGGGTACAGCAGTAATTATTGGTGCCTCTTTTGGCAAAATTGTGAATTCATTTGTCAATGATATGTTAATGCCTCCCTTGGGGATACTTATTGGGAATGTGGACTTCAAAGATCTTAAAGTAAAGTTAAGAGAAGCTCAACCGGCTCTAGTAGAAGCTGGAGCTGAGATTAAAGCCGCAGTTCCTGAGGTAACCTTGAACTACGGTATGTTTATTCAAAACATTGTAGACTTTACCATCGTGGCTTTTGCCATTTTTATCCTCATTCAGGCCTACAACAAATCAAAGAAACCTGCTCCAGAACCTGCAGCTACTGAGCCTGTAGCACCGGCAATTCCTGAGGATATCAAACTGCTATCAGAGATTAGAGATCTGCTTAAAAAATAAAATCACTTGCCGTATGCTTGCAATCGTTAATAGAGTACTTCTAACCACACTTTGTGCCCTCTTGGGTACTTTCCTTTTTGCCCAAACTGACACCACAGCTGTAGACAGTGCGGCCATAAGACCTTGGAAAATCTTTGGGGTGTATTCACTAAATTTCAATCAGGTATATCTAAGCAACTGGGTAGCAGGAGGCGAGAGTTCCGTCTCAGGAAACTCTCTATTCAACATCAATGCACAATACAAAAAAGGAAAAACCAGTTGGGACAACAGTCTCGATTTGGCCTTTGGAGGCTTGATTCAAGGCGATGCCGCACCTGTAAAGACAGATGACAGAATAGAATTTGCTTCGAAACTGGGGTACGAGGCTAGAAGTCATCTATACTATTCTGCACTTATGAATTTCAGAACCCAGTTTGCACCTGGATTTAAATTGCCTAACGATTCCGTACGTATCTCTGATTTTATGGCTCCGGCATTTATCAATTTGGGTATTGGTATGGACTATAAACCCAACGATGATTTTGCAATATTCTTTGGACCACTTTCTACTCGTGTGACCATAGTAAATAATCAGACACTTGCAGATGCAGGCGCATTTGGGGTAAAGGCAGCAGTGTTTGATGATTTTGGGAATAAAGTTTCCGATGGTGAAAGAATCAGATATGAATTGGGAGCTTTCTTAAAAATGACTTACCGAAAAAAGATTATGGAAAATGTCACCTTTCAAACCAAGCTGGATTTGTTCTCCAACTATCTCGAAACTCCAGATCAAGTGATTGTAAACTGGGAAACACTGACCTCGTTTAAAGTGAACAAGTATCTATCTGCTACTGTGGCCACGAATTTAATCTACGATCATAATATTGACATCCCGATTGACAACAACAACGATGGCCTTTTTGAAAAAACAGGACCTAGGGTTCAGTTCAAACAAGTATTGGGCATAGGGCTTACCTATAAGTTTTAATTTCATCACCATGGCAGGTGTCCCATCCTGCCATCCTCATCCATGGCAAGTGTCCCCACTTGCCATTCAGGTGTCTTGGTGTCCCCACTTGCCATTC
>DAINOB010000353.1:0-1565 GCA_036735585.1 Cytophagales bacterium
TTCAAGTACTAATTTTAGGGTGAAAGTCGCAGACCCTGCCCATGGTCTCATAGAATACACCGCAGCAGAATTTCTTAAAAACTGGATAGGGGCAGGAGCCACTTCAGAAACTCAGGATGGCATTGCACTTCTGCTAGAGCCTACGCCAAAACTTTACCAAATTGAGCCCGATATTCAAGAGGCCCGCAAGGGCTTTTTCTTTTTATACCGGCACCTTTTTCGCTTTAAGAAATTCCTCATTCAACTGGCGCTCGGTCTGCTAGTCGGTAGCTTGTTGCAACTTATCTTCCCTTTCCTCACCCAAAGTGTGGTTGATATTGGTATCCAAAACCAGGACACCAGTTTCTGTAATACTCTGGAAAAATCGGACCACGGGTTAAGTTGAAATTTTCGAACTTTAACCCAACAAATATGAAAAAGTCCAGGCGTAAATTTCAACCAGAGTTCAAGGCCAAAGTTGCCATTGAAGCACTCAGGGAGCGTGAATCATTGGCCGAATTGTCCAAACGATTTGAAGTTCATCCCAATCAAATATCCCTTTGGAAACGAGAGTTTATGAGCAATGCTGGTAGAGCCTTCGAGAAGGATGACACCCAAAAGAAGGATGCTCACGAGCAAGATCCCGAGAAGCTCTATGCCAAGATTGGTAAACTAGAGGTAGAAAATGAGTTTTTAAAAAAAAGCTTATGGAAAACCGGACTATGAAAGAGCGCATGAAACTTATTGAACCTCAGCACAAAGATCTTAGTATTCGTAAGCAGTGTGAGCTGCTTGATGTGCATCGCAGCACCGCGTATTACAAGCCCAAAGGCGAAAATCAGGAGAATGAGAAATTGATGAAGACCATGGATAGACTCTTCTTAGAGGACCCTACTTTGGGAGTATTAGGTATGCAGGACGAGCTTTTGGACTTAGGGCTACATGCCGGACACGAGCGCATCAGGCGTTTGCTGCGCAAAATGGGCATTGAAGCTATCTATCCAAAGCGCAATCTGAGTAGACTGGGTAAGGCAAAATACATCCATCCTTACCTGTTGAGAAACCTGAAGATAGTACGGCCAAATCAAGTGTGGGCCATTGATATCACCTACGTTCCCATGGCCACAGGGTTCATGTATCTTACCGCAATTATCGACTTGTATAGCCGCTTTATCGTAGGCTGGGATATCTCCAATAGCCTTGAGAAGGAAACCCAAACAGAACTCCTTGAGAGAGCCCTAAGACAGTACGGCAAACCTGAGATCATCAACTCCGACCAGGGATCACAATACACCTCAGAGCACTGGGTGAGCTTCCTTAAGGATGCCGGCATACAGATTAGCATGGATGGCAAAGGCAGGGCCACAGATAATGCCTTTATCGAACGTTTTTTCAGAACACTGAAATGGAAACACATTTATCTCCACCCCGCCAGCAGTGGATGGGAGTTATACACAGGTGTAGCCGGATTTATCCACAAATACAACCGAAGAAGGCATAGGGGCATACAGAGAATGAAGCCATTAGAGCGTTATTCACAAGCAGCCTGAGTTATTGACAAAGAAAAAAAGAAGCAAAAAAAGAAA
>DAINOB010000354.1:0-1539 GCA_036735585.1 Cytophagales bacterium
TAAGGGTTCTTCTGATGCCTTATCTTTCATGGGATTCAAAATGGAGTTTTATCATTGTACAAATTCCAAAATCCAGGCCATTCAAGCGCTTGTGACAGAATGTCATATGCTTGTAAGGGTGTGCCAAAGCGTATCTTTAAGTGTTGAAAGGCCTTCACCTGTATGACTACTGATGAGAACTTTGGGCAGATCGACCTTTATCTTATTTACCAGAGCAGCAGCCTCTTTCTGAGATAAGACGTCTAACTTACTGATTGCAAGAATTCGTTTTTTATCCAAAAGTTCTGGATTGTATTTGCCTAATTCATTTAACAAGATGGTGTACTCTTGATCTATATCCTCACTGTCGGCAGCTATGAGAAATAATAGAATAGAATTGCGTTCAATATGCCTTAGAAATCTAAGTCCTAGGCCTCGCCCTTCTGAGGCACCTTCAATGATTCCAGGAATATCTGCAATTACAAAAGATTTAAAATCATGATAAGGTACTACACCCAAGTGTGGTACTAAGGTGGTAAAAGGATAATTGGCAATTTCAGGCTTCGCAGCTGAGACTACTGAAAGTAGGGTAGATTTCCCTGCATTTGGGAATCCCACCAGTCCCACATCTGCTAGCAACTTTAATTCAAGAATGTTCCATTCTTCTATGCCAGGCTCTCCCGGCTGAGCATAATCAGGGGCTTGACGTACTGCATTGGCAAAGTGCTTGTTGCCCATACCACCTCTTCCTCCTGAGGTGAGCACAACTTCTTCCCCATCGGTAGTGATTTCTGCAATTACTTCTCCTGTGTCGGCTTTTTTAGCTACTGTACCTAATGGCACTTCTAAAATCACATCATTTCCAGCTGCACCAGAACTGTTGTTAGGGCTCCCCTTTTGCCCTGGTGAGGCGATTACATGTTTTTTGTATTTGAGGTGTAAAAGTGTCCAGAGTTGCGAGTTTCCTCTCAGAATAATGTGGCCCCCACGGCCTCCATTTCCTCCATCTGGTCCCCCGTGCGGTAGGTGTTTTTCTCTACGAAAATGCAAAGAACCTGCTCCCCCGGCTCCGGATCTACAGCATATTTTTACATAATCAATAAAGTTGCTTTCAGCCAATTTTTAAAAAATTATGTCAGAGTGAATTCTTTGTGGGATTTAAATCTAATTGAATTTCTTCGGCAGGGTTCCAGAAATATTTATTAAAATCAACTATTTTATCTTCTACTACTGAAATTCCTTCAGCTTCTAAAAGCTTTTGCATTCGATCAGGGCTTCCAAAATGATGCTTGCCTGTTAAAGCTCCCTGCCGATTTACTACCCGATGTGCAGGAACATCTTCCAAAGTGTGCGCGGCATTCATGGCCCATCCCACCATTCTTGCGGAAGACCTGGAGCCGAGGTAAGCCGCAATACTGCCATAGCTACTCACTCTTCCTTTAGGAATCAAGCGAACCACGCTGTAAACATCTTCAAAAAAATTGCTGCTATTCATAAATCCTTGATGATATAGCCACAGTGATTTCACATAGTAAATTGAAAGTAATTGAAACCAAAGTG
>DAINOB010000355.1:0-1525 GCA_036735585.1 Cytophagales bacterium
ACCTTCCACTGCCTTTTAAAAGGTAGAGAAGATGCGTTTGCTGTTCGTTGGGAGAAAGGAAACAAATCGGGTTATCTGCCAGCCTATTTTTATGACCCTTTTCGTCTTCGGGTACATAAAATGAATGGAGGTACATTTCAGAATTTTCCGAAAGTCTTATCTGAAACTAACAGATGAACAAATCCAAAAGCATTTGGAGGGTTCAGTACTTCGTAGGAAGTTCAGTGGTTAAAATCCCTGCCAGCGTGTAGCTGATAATCTAATATTAAAAGTAAATTATCCTCGCCCCTCATGAACCTCCAATCCTACATAGAGCACACCGTATTAAAACCTGATCTTACCGATCTGGAAGTGGACCAAGCAGTGGCAGTAGCCAAAGATCATGGATTGTTTGGAGTCTGTGTGCCTCCCTTTTGGGTGAAGCGTGCTGCTCGTGAGCTCTTAGGGAGTTCCGTGCAATTGGTTACTGTGGCGGGTTTCCCTTTGGGCTACCACATGACTGAAACCAAGTTGGAAGAAATCAAACTTGCCATACGCGATGGAGCCAGAGAAATAGATATGGTGATGAATATTTCGGCATTCAAAATAGGCTTTACTTGGGTGAAAATTGAGTTGGCCAAGGCTTCAGAATTATGCCATCGTGGAGAAGTGCTTTTAAAAGTAATTCTTGAAACCAGTATGCTTCAAGAAGAGGAAATCATCAAAGCCTGTAAGTGGTGCAGTGAAGCTGGGGTGGATTTTGTGAAGACCTCTACAGGGTTTCTTGGAGCAGGCGCCAGCCCAGAAATTGTGGCCCTGATGCGCTCATCTCTTCCATCTTCTGTGGGAATCAAAGCATCTGGAGGCATTAAAACCAGAGAAGCCGCTCTTGCATTGATTCAAGCAGGTGCAGATAGAATCGGCACAAGCAATGGCCCTGCTCTGGTAACTAGCGTCAGCTAAGGAAGATGTATCTCTGGCATTCTCCAGCGGGTTCCTGAAATCTTTCTAAGTGCCCTCCTCCAACCTGGCAGTGATTCATACCTCCTTTTTGGGGCTTCCAAATAAATAGGATCTATCAGGTCCATCAGCTCAAAGGCCTTTCTTGTGGGATATTTATCAAAAAAAAGCTCCAGAACAGGCCTAAATTCTTTGAAATTCCAATAATGCCTAATGAAGGTATCTGCTGAAAGGATTGATCCTTGTCCCCTCAAAACATAGCTAAATGCAAACTGCTCTACAATGTGCTTATTGTAGATTTTGTAGAGTTTATCTGTTATGTACAAGGCAGAATCTAACAGTGTGGCATCCTTTGCTTGAAACCCCAGAACTCCGGCATTCCACATGTCAATACCGTTCTCGTAATAGTCAGGAATCCAATCCTTGGCTTCGGCTGCATTTGAAAGGAGAAAAGAATGCAATTTCTTTAATACTCTGTTTTTGCTCCTTTGTATCAGCCCCTCCTGTGTATGCATGAGTGGAGTGCCAGCCCCTATCTTTTCAAAAAGGGGTTGAAGAGGTTTTAAAAAAACCACATCGGTGTCAC